>NZ_JAYFSK010000063.1:0-12418 GCF_041464035.1 Acinetobacter sp. AL9
CCTATTTAAGTGATGTGCTGAAAAGGCTGCCGACGCATAAAGCGACCCAAATAGAAGAATTACTGCCACATCGCTGGAAATCCAACTCAAATTAAAAAATAGGCATGGGGTTCAGCGGACGCTTACGTAAGTTCTGCCTTGGGTGGTGCTGTCGGAGCAGCAATTGGTCAACAAATGGGTGGACAAACAGGCGCGATGATTGGTTCAGCCATTGGTGGTGCGGGCGGTGCTGCAGCTTCTGCCAATAAACGTGACCGTAACGGTGCCATGATTGGTGCTGCCTTGGGCGGTGCAGGTGGATATAGCGTTGGTCGCAATATGGCAGGCAACAATGGTGGCTATGTCGGTGCAGGACTCGGTTCTGCAGGTGGTGCAGTATTAGGTCAAAAAGTTAGCGAAGACCGTCGAGATGACCGCTATGACAACAAACGCTACGATGATCGTTATGACCGCCGCTATGATAGCCGTGGCTATCGCTACAATGACTACCGTTATAATGACCGTTACCGCAAAGACAATGGCTTACATTTAGGTCACTATAAAAATGGTAAACGTCGTTAATTTCTCACGATACTTCTAACAATCAGCACCTTCGGGTGCTTTTTGTTTGCTGACTACTTGCTTGGATAAATGTTTTTTTATAAAGCGTGCTTTTTGGATGAATGTCGCGCGTTGTTAAATGGCAATATCTCATGACTCGCCCATATATCGAAAATTTTCGATATACAAAATCAGTGCAGCATCGTATGATAAAACTCTCTTTAATCAAGCTGGAATAAATGATGCGTTCCCTGCAAGACACAAAATTTGCCATTCTTGAACTCGCACCTGTACGTGATGATCAATCAGTACAGTTTTCACTGCATCATGCACTTGAATTAGCACGACACGCAGAACAACTCGGCTATGACCGTTTGTGGTTGGCGGAACATCATAATATGGATGGCATTGCCAGCTCAGCAACCGCAGTTCTTTTGGGTTATTTATTAGCAAATACGCAAAAAATTAAACTCGGTTCTGGCGGTATTATGCTCCCCAACCACGCACCGTTAGTGGTCGCTGAACAGTTTGGAACTTTAGCGACTTTATATCCTAACCGTATTGAACTCGGTTTAGGTCGCGCACCAGGCACAGATCAAGTGACCATGCGTGCGCTGCGTCGTGGGCGACAGGAAACTGAAGATCAATTTCCGCAAGATGTTTTAGAAATTTTGCATTACTTTAAAGATGCTGAACCACAACAACGTATTGTTGCTACGCCAGGACAAGGGACACACGTTCCTGTATGGTTGCTTGGTTCAAGTTTATTTAGCGCACAACTTGCTGCAAAATTAGGACTACCCTACTCATTTGCCTCACACTTCGCCCCGCGTATGCTTGCTCAAGCCATTCAGTTATATCGTGACAATTTTGAGCCTTCAGAATATTTAGAGCGGCCTTATGTGTCTATGGGTGTGCCAACAGTGGTTGCAGATACCGACCAAGAAGCAGAATTTTTGGCGACTAGTGCCTATCAGCGTGTTTTAGGTTTAATGCGTGGACAAAGCCTAAAACTCAAAGCTCCAGTCGAAAGTATGGATGGCTTATGGTCACCTGCAGAAAAAATGTCAGTTGATAGTTTTTATGCCATGGCGCAAATTGGCTCAAAGGCGACTGTCAAAGCAGGATTGGAAAACTTATTGGCGAAGTATGATGTCGATGAGTTTATTTTTACCTGTGACATCTATGACACAGAAAAACGCTTACATAACTTTGATTTGCTCATGCAAATGAAGTTAGATACTTAATTAGCTCCGACCTTGTAGTTCTATTGAGCTACAAGGTTTCATCAATTAAAAACATTTAAAATAAATAACTTAAATCCGTTTTCTTGTTCTCTTTCGCTTAAATCTCAGTAATCTCAGTTGAATTAATTTTCAATCTTTAGGAATGACTGGCTCGCCTGCACAAAAGACTTTACCAAACAGTACTGCCCCAACAAAATAGAGTAAATGTTCTAATTTATAAAATGAATATATCAAGAGATTCAGCATGGTCAGTCCTAAACACGACGTACATAGACACGCTTTTCAAAACTGCTTGGCAGATTTTCAAGAATTCCAAGGCGAATGCATTCCTGCAACTGAAATCAAACAGCATGACTTCACAGGTTTACGCGTTGCAGTTATTGGTGCAAATCAGGACAGCGTGGCACAACTCGATAGAATTTGTCAGCAAGCAACATCTGTTCAAGTCTTTCAAATTGCACCGCATTTTGTCCTGCCAAGTACAGAACGTGGCATCCATCGCCTAATTAGCCATCCTTTGGTGTTTAAAAATCGACGTTTGTTTAATAACCGCGTCAAAAATATTTTGGCTTTACGCTTTTTAGATGCTCAAGTCAAAGACACGTGGCTTAAACGTCAACTCACACCAAACATTGCAGATACACATCAACGCTATTTTAAATCTGATCATTATTATTCAGCTTTACAACGCGAAAATTGCCATTTGATTACTTGGCCAATTGTCAAAGTCTGTGCACATAGCGTGCATAGTATTGATGGACAAGAACATCCAATTGATACCATTATCATTACATTTTAAGTCACACTAAAAGCATTATCATTTAAATAAATAGTAGCTTGATTTTTATTCTATTTAAATCCAATAAAAAAGAGCCAAAATAAAATTTTGGCTCTTTTAATACATATAGTTTCATTAACCAATACGACGTTTTAAACCTGTCATTTGTAAAACACGTGTTGAAATTTCTTCAATCGACATTTCTGAAACATTTAAATATTTAATCCCTTCTGAAATATAAATACCTTCAATCGCACGCAATTCCATTTGGCATTGATTAAAACTTGCATAACGGCTATTGGCTTTACGTTCAGTACGAATTGCCACAAGGCGTTCAGCATCAATCATCAAGCCAAATAACTTATGTTTATGCGGCTTTAATACGGCTGGCAAACGGTTGTCATCGAGGTCTTCTTCAGTCAATGGATAGTTCGCCACACGAATCCCGAACTGTAAAGAAAGGTAGATGGAAGTTGGCGTTTTACCCGAACGCGACACCCCAATCAGAATCAGATCGGCCTTGTCGTAATGGCGTGTACGTGCGCCATCATCGTTATCTAAGGCAAAATGCACCGCATCAATACGTGCCTTGTAAGATTCAGAATCTGTTACGGCATGCGTCTGCCCGACCAAAGTGGTTGGTGGTGTTCCTAACTCTTCAGAAAGCTTACTAATTAAGCCTTCAAATACATCTAAATTAATTGCTTTGGCAGTGTTGATAATGTCACGCACATATTGGTCAACCAAGGTATCAAACACCAAAGGTAATTGACCATCAATTTGTGCTCGGGCATTAATCTCTGCCACCACATTCATAGCCGCTTCTTCAGACGTAATATAAGGATGAATATGAATATCAAAGTCCACATTTGGAAATTGCGCTAAGAGTGAATGTCCAAGGGTTTCAGCCGTAATTGCAGTTCCATCGGAAATAAAAAAAACACTCCGCTTAATTTGTTTACCATCTGACATTAAAATTCTCCTTAAACATTTGTCTTAGTGCTATATAATCTTTATAGTAAACCGATCTTACATGACTGTCGCTTAGTAAAACCAAATTGCTAAGTAGATTTATTATAATTTCATGACAAGATAGTGATTAATACTGCAAAAGTGGAGTAACAACTTTGGAAGCGCGCGTAATTGGTCTGGAAAAATTAGGGAAACACGATGTTGAGCTCGTGGGTGGGAAAAACTCATCTTTGGGCGAAATGATCAGCCACTTATCTAATGCTGGTGTATCGGTACCAGGTGGCTTTGCAACAACAGCTGCTGCTTATCGTGAATTTCTCGAGCAAAGTGGCCTAAACGCTAAAATTCAAGCAGAGCTAAAAACACTCAATGTAGATGACGTGAATGCGCTTGCTGAAACTGGTGCAAAAATTCGTCAATGGATTGTCGACACTCCGCTTACTGCATCACTAGAACAAGAAATCCGAGTTGCTTTTGAAGCACTCTCTAACGGCAACCCAAACATCGCGGTTGCCGTTCGTTCATCTGCAACTGCAGAAGATCTACCAGACGCATCTTTCGCAGGTCAGCAAGAAACATTCCTAAACATCCGTGGCATTGACAACGTATTAATTGCCATTAAAGAAGTTTTTGCATCTTTGTACAACGACCGCGCGATTTCTTACCGTGTACACCAAAACTTTGACCACGATGTCGTTGCTTTGTCTGCAGGCGTACAACGTATGGTACGTTCAGAAACTGGCGCTGCTGGTGTAATGTTTACCCTAGATACAGAATCTGGTTTCCGTGATGCTGTATTCATTACTGCTTCTTATGGTTTGGGTGAAATGGTGGTTCAGGGTGCAGTTAACCCAGATGAATTCTATATTTCTAAGCCTTTATTAAAAGCAGGCAAACACTCAGTTTTACGTCGTAACCTTGGCTCTAAACACCAAAAAATGATTTATGGTGAAGAAGGCGCGGCTGGTAAATCTGTAGTTGTGGTCGATGTTGAAAAACAAGATCGCCAACAGTTCTCTTTAAATGATCACGAACTACAAGAATTAGCGAAACAAGCGTTAATTATTGAAGAACATTATCAAGCGCCTATGGATATTGAATGGGCAAAAGATGGTGATGACGGTCAAATCTACATCGTTCAAGCACGTCCTGAAACTGTAAAAAGCCGTGAAAACGTCGGTACTATGGAACGCTACCTATTGAAACAAAAAGGTACGGTCATTTGTGAAGGTCGTTCAATTGGTCAGCGTATCGGTTCTGGTAGAGTCCGCGTTGTAACGTCTATTAAAGAAATGGACAAAGTTCAGGAAGGTGACGTTCTTGTTTCAGACATGACTGATCCAGACTGGGAACCAGTGATGAAACGTGCTGCTGCAATTGTCACTAACCGCGGTGGTCGTACTTGTCACGCTGCAATTATTGCCCGTGAATTAGGCGTACCTGCAATTGTAGGTTGTGGTAATGCAACTGAAGTTTTGACTGATGGTCAGGAAGTTACAGTTTCTTGCGCCGAAGGCGACACAGGTTTCATTTATGAAGGTGCTTTAGATTTTGAAGTTCAAAAGAACTCAATCGAATCTATGCCTAAACTTCCGTTCAAAATCATGATGAACGTTGGTAACCCAGACCGCGCATTTGACTTTGCTCAAATTCCAAACGAAGGGATTGGTCTTGCACGTTTAGAATTCATCATCAACCGTATGATTGGTGTGCATCCTAAAGCATTGCTTAATATTGACAGCTTACCACGTGAAACACGTGCAGCAGTTATGGCGCGTACTGCGGGCTATTCATCGCCAATCGAATTCTATGTAGAAAAATTGGTTGAAGGTATTTCTACCCTTGCTGCTGCATTCGCTGACAAACCAGTGATTGTGCGTATGTCTGACTTCAAATCAAACGAATACGCAAACTTAATTGGTGGTAAGTTATATGAGCCAGAAGAAGAAAACCCAATGTTGGGCTTCCGTGGTGCAAGTCGTTATGTGTCTGACAATTTCCGTGACTGCTTCGAGCTTGAATGTCGTGCCTTGAAAAAAGTACGTGACGAAATGGGCTTAACCAACGTACAAATTATGATTCCATTTGTACGTACCGTTGCTGAAGCAAAACGTGTGATCGAATTGCTTGCGCTGAATGGTTTAAAACGTGGTGAAAATGGTCTGAAAGTGATCATGATGTGTGAATTACCAACCAACGCATTGTTGGCTGAACAATTCCTTGAGCATTTCGATGGTTTCTCTATCGGCTCAAATGACTTAACTCAGTTAACACTTGGTTTAGACCGTGACTCAGGCATTGTTTCTCACCTGTTCGATGAACGTGACCCTGCAGTGAAAGCATTACTTTCTATGGCAATTCACGCATGCCGTAAAGCAGGTAAATATGTCGGTATCTGTGGTCAAGGCCCTTCAGATCACCCTGACCTTGCACGTTGGTTAATGGAACAAGGTATTGAATCTGTATCTTTAAACCCAGACTCAGTTTTAGACACTTGGTTCTTCCTTTCTGAAGAAAAAGCTCAACAAGCGTAGTAAAACGTGTTAAAAGAAAACCCATGCACCTGCGTGGGTTTTTTTTCAAATTCATTTTTTGAGATTTTATATTTATGCAAATTTACTTGGCACGAAATAATCAACAAGCTGGGCCATACACCTTAGAGCAGCTCAACCAAATGCTCGCCAGCCAACAAGTGTTGCTGACAGATTTGGCTTGGCACCAAGGCATGAGCGAATGGAAAGCTTTAGGTGAACTCACCCAAGGTAAACTTGTATATGAACCACAAGGCTACGTCAGCACACCACCTGCCCCTGAACATTCACCTTTTCAAAATACAGATTACACGGCTACAAACACATCACGACCAAGCTCAGCATCATCAAATTCAAGAACACAGGCAACAAAAAATGAATTGGCGAGCATTAACCAACGTGCTTTAGCCAAAATTATAGACATGTTGTTATGGTTGCCTGCAGCAGCACTTCCCTCTTTTTTCTTAAATGCGGACCAGTTTGAACAATTGTCTGGTTTACAACAAAAAATGCAGGCAGCGACAACGTCTGATCAAGCCATGCAATTGCAAACTGAACTCTTTCAGCTCATTCCAATGCAAGCTTGGCAAGCGGTGGCAATTTATTTATTGATTATGCTGGGCATACAAGCCTTCCTGCTGGCTAAAACTGGACAAAGTATTGGCAAACGTCTGACTAAAATTAAGATTGTCGATGCTGAAACCGATGAAAAAGTCAGCCTAATGCGTGTGTTTACTATTCGCTCTATCATTTTCATTATTTTGAATATGATGTTTATGCCCTTCATCACAATTTTAGATTATGGCTTTGCATTTGGTGCAAAACGACAGGCTTTGCACGATAAACTCGCCAAAACCAAAGTCGTAAAGCAATAATTTGATTTTATTTATTCAGGGATGATTGATCATCCCTTTTTTCTTATAATATTGATAAATATAAATAAATTAAAATTAACACAAATAATTCCGAGTATAAAAATTGGTTTTTATTCCCTCCACTTAAAGCCGCTTTATGTGTAGCTTAGTTTGTCGATATCAGGCATAATGCCCTACAACGTAGCGGTGTCCGATGATTAAGAAGACTTTTTCATCTTTTTTGATGTCTTTTTAATCATGCGACACTTTAATCGCTATCCCATATTAAATTAGGGAATGGGACTCTTCACCGAGGTTGTAAAATGAGACAAACGATTTTAGCTGTATTGTCTTTATCTACGATGGCTGCACTCTTAACTGGGTGTGGCGGTGATTTAGTACTTCTGAACTCAAAAGGTCCAGTTGCAGCAGGTCAAAGTAACCTGATGATGACTGCGATTTACCTAATGCTATTGGTGGTTATTCCATCTGCAATTATGGCATTGTGGTTCGGTTGGAAATATCGCGCATCGAATAAAGACGCAGACTATCAACCAACATGGTCACACTCTACTGCAATTGAAATTGTAGTATGGGGTATACCTGTTATTATTATTTGTATTTTAGCTTGGTTAACTTGGTGGGGTTCCCACAAGTACGACCCTTACCGTCCGCTAGAATCCGAAAAAGCTCCTTTAACTGTTCAAGTTATTGCTGAACAATTTAAATGGATCTTCATCTACCCAGAACAGAACATTGCTACTGTTAACGAATTACGCTTCCCAGAGCAAACGCCTGTAAGCTTACGTTTAACATCTAACTTCACAATGAACTCGTTCTTTATCCCTGCATTATCTGGTCAGATTTATGCAATGGCGGGTATGCAAACTCACTTGAACGTTTTAGCAGACAACACGGGCGAATTCCGTGGTTTCTCATCTAACTACTCAGGTTATGGTTTCTCGCAAATGCGCTTTAAAGCTCACTCTGTAACTCAAGCTGATTTTGAGCAATGGGTAACAGCTGTTAAAGCAGGTCAAGGTACGACTATCAATCCTCAAGCTGTTCAAAAAACAGTTTTAGATCAAGCTGAATTTGCTTCTTTACGTGACGGTAACCGTTCACAGAAACAAATTGATGCAATGGTTCGTAACGCCAAAACTGAATTAGAGAAAAAACTTGCTGCAACGGCTTTAAAAGAAGGTCCATATAAGACTCAGCCACATCCTGTGACTTATTACTCTTCTGTTGAGCAAGGCTTGTTTGAATCAGTGATCAATAACTATATGAGTAACTACCATGGTGCTGACCATTCAGCTCCTGTAGTGGCTGGTGAAGCGCCTGCTTCTGAAACTCATGTAGCAGTTGAACATGCGACTGCTTCTCAAGGGGAATAAGACATGAGCTTATTAGGTAAGTTAGGTCCAGATGCAATTCCTTACGATCCAATCGTATTGGTAACTGTTGCAGCGATGATCTTAGGTGGTCTTGCAGCGATTGCTGGTATTACCTACTTCAAAAAATGGGGCTACTTGTGGAACGAATGGTTCACATCTGTAGACCATAAAAAAATTGGTATCATGTATATCTTTGTATCTGTAGTCATGTTACTTCGTGGCTTCGCAGATGCGATCATGATGCGTCTTCAACAGTTCCTTGCGAAAGGTGGTGGTGAAGGCTATTTACACCCAGAACACTATGACCAGATTTTCACCGCACACGGTGTGATCATGATCTTCTTCGTGGCAATGGGTCTTGTTGTTGGCTTAATGAACATCTCTGTACCATTACAGATTGGTGCTCGTGACGTAGCCTTCCCGTTATTAAACTCTTTAAGCTTCTGGTTATTCGCTGGTGCTGCAGGTTTAATGATGGTTTCACTTGCATTAGGTGAATTCGCTGCTACAGGTTGGATGGCTTATCCTCCTCTATCTGGTATCGAATATTCTCCAGGTGTTGGTGTTGACTACTATATTTGGGCACTTCAGGTTTCTGGTCTAGGTACGCTTCTTACTGGTGTTAACTTCTTCGTTACCATCATCAAAATGCGTGCGCCTGGCATGAAACTTATGGACATGCCTGTTTTCACTTGGACATCATTAGTTACTGCGGTACTTATCATTGCAACTTTCCCAGTTTTAACTGCGACAATTGCGATGTTAACGCTTGACCGTTACTTCGGTTTCCACTTCTTTACGAACGACATGGGTGGTAGCCCAATGTTGTATGTAAACTTGATTTGGACATGGGGTCACCCAGAAGTATATATCTTAATATTACCAGCATTTGGTATTTTCTCTGAAGTAACTGCGACTTTTGCGCGCAAAACTTTGTTCGGTTACAAATCAATGGTGTACGCAACCGTTGCAATTGGTGTGTTATCACTTGTTGTATGGGTTCACCACTTCTTTACCATGGGTGCAGGTGCCAACGTTAACGCGTTCTTCGGTATCATGACCATGATTATTGCGATTCCTACTGGTGTGAAAATCTTCTCTTGGTTATTCACTATGTACAAGGGTCGTATTACCTACACTACCCCAATGCTATGGACACTTGGCTTCCTTGTGACTTTTGGTATCGGTGGTTTAACAGGCGTATTAATGGCAGTTCCACCAGCGGACTTCCTTGTACACAACTCTTTATTCTTGATTGCTCACTTCCATAACGTAATTATTGGTGGTGTTGTATTCGGGATGTTCGCAGGTATCATTTACTACTGGCCAAAAATGTTTGGTTGGAGACTCAATGAAACTTGGGGTAAAGCAGCATTCTGGTTCTGGTTCTTCGGTTTCTACTTTGCATTCATGCCACTTTATATCCTTGGCTTCATGGGTATGACACGTCGTTTGAATACTTATGACAATCCTGAATGGGATCCATACTTGGCAATTGCATTCTTCGGTTCTGTGTTAATTGCTATTGGTATATTCTGCTTCGTTATGCAGATCGTGGTTGGTTTCTTACAACGCAACCAACGTTTAGATCTTACAGGTGATCCATGGGATGGTCGTACGCTTGAATGGGCTACTTCTTCTCCAGCACCGTTCTATAACTTTGCTCACCTTCCAAAGATCAATGGTATTGATACTTTCTGGACTGACAAAGAAAATGGTGTTGCATACGCTCGTCCAACGAAGTATGAAGATGTCCATATGCCAACTAACCGTGCAGCTGGCTTCATAATTGCAATGTTTATTACAACTATGGGCTTCGCATTAATCTGGCATATTTGGTGGCTAGCAATCGTTACGTTCATTGCGGCAATCATCAGCTTCATCGTGAGTTCTTTCACGAAGAAAGTGGACTACTATGTTCCTGCTGCTGAAGTTGAGCGTATTGAAAACGAACGCTATGCGATCCTTGAAAAACACTTGAAGAAGGACTAAGACATGGCTGAAGTACTTCATCACGACAACCACGGACATGATGATCATCACCACGATGATACGGACATCACCGTCTTTGGTTTCTGGACCTACTTGATGAGTGACCTTGTAATTTTCGGTACACTCTTCATCGCGTTCGCTGTA
Organism: Acinetobacter sp. AL9; assembly: GCF_041464035.1. Classification (NCBI taxonomy): domain Bacteria; kingdom Pseudomonadati; phylum Pseudomonadota; class Gammaproteobacteria; order Moraxellales; family Moraxellaceae; genus Acinetobacter; species Acinetobacter sp. AL9. Next base: position 10,456 of record NZ_JAYFSK010000063.1, read on the forward strand.
TTAAGTAGCCACGTTCCAGTAGGCACTCCAACAGCTAAAGATTTGTTTGGCGAGTCATTAGGCTTCGTTTTAACAGAAACTTTTGCCCTGTTGATTTCTTCTGTAACTTTCGGTTTTGCCGTTTTAGCTGCTTACAAGAAAGATGTTGCTAAAGTTCTAACTTGGTTAGGCGTGACTTGGGTTTTCGGTGCGATCTTTATTGGTATGGAACTTTATGAGTTCAACCATTTAGTTCACGCTGGACATGGTCCAAGTACGAGTGCGTTCTTATCTGCGTTCTTTACTTTGGTTGGTACGCACGGTATTCACGTAACTTCAGGTTTAGTTTGGATGATCGTGTTAATGGTTCAAATCAAGAAATATGGTTTGACTATTCCGAACATGCGTCGTTTAGCTTGCCTAAGCTTGTTCTGGCACTTCCTTGACATCGTTTGGATCTGTGTATTCAGCGTAGTTTACTTGATGGGAGTTCTCTAATGAGTCACGATCACAACTCTGCTGGTGCATCACACGGTAACACTAAGCAATATACGATTGGCTTTATCCTTTCTGTTATCCTTACCATTATTCCTTTTGGTATGGTTATGGCAGGTGGTTTTGGCCGTGGTATTTTGATTACTGTTATTTCGATTACAGCAGTTGCTCAGATTCTTATTCAATTAATTTATTTCTTGCATATGAATTCTTCTTCAGAGCAACGTTGGAACGTGATTGCATTCGTGTATACCATTCTGACCATTGCCATCCTTTTGGTTGGTTCTGTATGGATCATGAACTACCTACACTACAACATGATGATCTAAACTGGTTGTCATGCTGAAAAAGTATTTATTCCTGACAAAGCCAGGAATTCTCTTTGGTAATTTTATTACCACTTTGGGTGGCTACTTTGTAGCTGCCCAAGGTTCTGTAGATTTCCTTCTCCTACTGCTTACTCTGCTTGGTACAACGCTTGTTGTCGCCTCAGGATGTGTGGTCAACAATATTATTGACCAAGACATCGACCAAAAAATGCAACGCACACAAAACCGTGCTTTAGTGAAAAAAACTGTTTCTGTTCCTATCGCGCTGATTTATTCAGTGGTATTGGGTGTGATTGGTTTTAGCATTTTATGGTTTGGAGTTAACGCATACGCTTTTCTTTTTGCACTGATTGGTTTCGCGGTTTATGTCGGCTTTTACAGTCTATGGACCAAACGTACAACAATTCATCAAACCATTATTGGCAGTATTTCAGGTGCAAGCCCACCTGTCATTGGTTATACGGCTGTTGCAAATCAATTTGACTTAGCTGCACTACTTATCTTTTTAGGTTATGCACTTTGGCAAATGCCCCACTCTTGGGCGATTGCAATTTACCGTTTTGATGATTACAAAAATGCGGGGATTCCAATTTTGCCAGTTGCTCGTTCAATTTTACGAACGAAAATTGAATCACTGATTTATGTGGTGTTATTTACCGTTGCCATGAATGGACTGTTTGTATTTGGTTATGCAAACTGGCTGTATCTGGTTATTTTGAATGCACTTTGTATTTATTGGTTCTATATTGGCGTCATTGGCTTCAAAGCTGAAAATGATCAATTATGGGCAAAACGCTTTTTCCTATTTTCGGTTATTTTAATTACTGTTGTGAGTTTATGTTTTAGCTTTACAGCAACTGCACCAAGCACGCAAATCATACTTTTTTAAAAGATAGAGTTTAACTCTATCTTTTAATGGAGTGCCTACCCTCTCCACACTTCAATATTTAAATAATAACAATTTATCTGTCTTTGATTTATTCGTCCTTAATAATTTTCGAATTAAACACTCTAAAAGTTAGTGACATACAAAGTAAGCGTCCGCTGAATCCCATACCTATTTTTTAATTCGATTTAGGTTTCCAGCGGTGTGGTAGCAATTCTTCAATTTGGGTCACTTTGTGTGTCGGTAACCTTTTCAGCACATCACTTAAATAGGC
>NZ_JAYFSK010000064.1:0-12355 GCF_041464035.1 Acinetobacter sp. AL9
GAAAGTTGGGTGTATTTCTTCATTGTGTGCTTTCCAATTGCGGGTTGAAAAAGTCTAATGATTCTATGAATACACCTAACTTTTTCAACTAACTACAAATGTGTTGCACTTGAGATTTGAATCTGCGTATTGAATAAAGAGGGGAAAACCTAAAATTTAGGCATAAAAAAACCAGCTTAATGCTGGGTTCTTTATTTGCACCATTTTAATCTATTTTAAAATGGTGCCCGAGGCCAGACTCGAACTGGCACGCTTTGAGGGCGGGGGATTTTAAATCCCCTGTGTCTACCGATTTCACCACTCGGGCATAGTTTTACAAGATTGGAGGCGGAGGTCGGAATCGAACCGGCGTCCACGGAGTTGCAGTCCGCTGCATGACCACTCTGCCACCCCGCCGCGTCTTGTGATGCGTATATTAGCAAGCTCTGAAAAAAAAACAATACTATTAAATGAGCAGATGCACATTAATTCGACATATAGAATAAAATAGTCTAAATAATCATGTATTATTTGCAAAATTGATTCATATCAACATTTGGAGATGTGCCGTGGCATTAATTTTAGACGGTCGTGCATTGGCAAAACAAATTGAAGCTGATCTGTTAACACGTGTAGAAGCGTTAAAAGCAAAATCAGGTCGTACCCCAATTCTAGCGACTATTTTGGTCGGTGATGACGGTGCATCTGCAACTTATGTACGCATGAAGGGCAATGCTTGCCGTCGTGTGGGCATGGATTCTTTAAAAGTAGAATTGCCAACAGAAACCACCACAGAACAATTATTGGCAGAAATTGAAAAATTGAATGCCAATCCTGATGTGCATGGTATTTTGTTGCAACACCCAGTTCCTGCGCAAATTGATGAGCGTGCTTGTTTTGATGCGATTTCACTTGCAAAAGACGTAGATGGTGTGACCTGTTTAGGTTATGGTCGTATGGCAATGGGCGAAGCGGCATACGGTTCTGCAACACCTGCAGGCATTATGACCATCCTGAAAGAAAACAACATTGAAATCGCAGGCAAACATGCCGTTGTTGTGGGGCGTTCGGCAATTTTAGGTAAACCAATGGCTGCGATGCTTCTTGAAGCAAATGCCACAGTGACGATTTGCCATTCACGTACTCAAGATCTTGCAAGTTTTGTGAAACAAGCGGACATTATTGTTGGTGCAGTGGGTAAAGCTGAATTGATTCAAAAAGATTGGATCAAACAAGGTGCTGTAGTTGTTGATGCAGGCTTCCATCCACGTGATGGCGGTGGTGTTGGAGATATCCAATTGCAAGGCATTGAAGAGATTGCTTCTGCATATACGCCTGTACCAGGTGGCGTTGGCCCAATGACGATTACAACTTTGATTCGTCAAACAGTTGAAGCTGCTGAGAAAGCGTTAGGTTGATGAAGACCTCTCCCTAACCCTCTCTTGCGCTTCAATTTAAAAGCAGTGCTTTAAATTTTGCTCAGGAGAGGGGAAATTCATTGTGAAAATAATGGATGCTCCTTCTCTTGCGCCGTATACGGCTCAGGGAGAAGGCTGGGATGAGGGCTTAAAAATTCTCTCCCTAACTCTCCTAAAAAAGAGTGGGGAATTCATTGTAAAAATAATGAATGCTCCCTCTCCTTTAAAAAAGCAGAGGGAACTTTTTAAATTAGAACGAATAAAAATCCAATGAGCTGTACCTTTCAATTTCCTAAAGCCCCTGAACATCTTTTAGATGCTTTACATGATGTAATTCCAAATTGTGAATTACTGGCACAGCAATTGCCTGAAACGCCTATTTCACTTTGGCTTATTCCACCAGTATTTCCTACCGACAAGCTAGATGATGAAGTGATTCGTCGTATTTGGAATGATACGCCGTACTGGATTTTCTGTTGGGCTTCAGGACTTGCAATGGCGCAATGGTTATTGGCAGAACCGCAGCAAGTAAAAAATAAAGTCGTTTTAGACTTTGGTGCAGGTTCGGGCGTGGTGGCGATTGCTGCAAAAATGGCAGGTGCCAAACGGGTAATTTGTTGTGATATTGACCCCATTAGCCTTGCAGCCTGTCGAGCCAATGCTGAATTGAATGATGTGGTGCTTGAATATTTAGATGATCTATACAAAGCAGAACAAGTGGATGTATTGTTGGCTGCCGATGTACTTTATGATCAATGCAATCGCTTTTTTTTAGATGAGTTCTTAAAGTTCGCCCCAGAAGTTTGGGTGGCAGACAGCCGAGTGAAAAACTTTAGTCATCCACAATATATAAAAATAGATGAACGCAGCGCGACCACATGGCCAGATTTGGATGAAGCCAAAGAGTTCCGTAATGTGAGTTTTTATAAGACGCGATAACTCATCACGTCTTATAGGAAGCCAGTTTTGTGGCGCGAATTAATTGCAGCTATAACGCACAATGCGCAGTGTGCTTGGGCGAGCATCTAAGGCCTGACGTGTAGCATAGTTTTCACTGCTATGTAGCTCAGGTGTGTTCGATAAGCCAATAGAGGTGCGGCTTTGCCCAAGTTGGCGACCATACGGGTCTTGTTGGTTGGCTGCAGGATTCACCACTTCATTAATACTTAAAATCCGCAATTGATAAGTTTTATGCGCACCAAGTTCTTTTTGGCAGGCACGCTGTAATTTACTTTCATCGCGCTGTTGGTTTTGACGTCCTGCAAGCGTATAAGCCAATACGGCAGTGCGATCAGTTTTGCTTTCGACTTTATAGCCAACAAAACTATTCTCGTTTTGCTCTGGCAAACTTTGACAAGCGGATAAACCTAACCCAAGTCCCGTCATAGCCAAAATAATCATTGTATTCTTCATGGTTTTATTCATGATCATGTCTCATGTTTTGATGTCATTTCATTCTTGTTTTAAGTATGCCATAGCTGAGTGGACAAAGCATGGCTTTGTTGGTGATGTGGTAGGCTGTCTATATTGGGGGGTGATAAGTGTGTTTTGATGATGTCATGTTTTTACCTTGAATCTTCGTATTATTTAGTATTTACACATCAGCTGGGGATGTTGAAGCTGGAATGTTGATGTTTTTAGCAACTAAAATATTAGGGCAATAAAAAAGGTCACCGAAGTGACCTTTTCTTAGCAATCAGCGTTGAATTACGCAGATTTAACCGCTTCAAGTAAAGCAGCTTGACGTGCTTTCAATGCAGCAGGTAGGCGCTCACCAAGTTTGTTGAATAACTCAGTGTGGCTTTCTAACTCTTTGATCCATTGTTCTTTGTCTTGCGCTGTTACAGTTTCAAATTGCTCTTTAGAGAAATCTAAACCAGTCCAGTTCAATTGCTCATACGTTGGAACAAAACCAATTGGAGTTTCAACAGCTTCTGCACGACCTTCGCAACGATCAATGATCCACTCAAGTACACGCATGTTTTGACCAAAACCAGGCCATACGAAGTTGCCTTCTGCATCACGACGGAACCAGTTTACGTTGTAGATACCTGGTAATTTGTTGCCTGCAGCTTTTGCTTTTTCGCCAACTTTCTCACCCATTTCTAACCAGTGAGAGAAGTAGTCTGCCATGTTGTAACCAGCAAATGGAAGCATTGCAAATGGGTCGCGGCGTACAATACCTTGTTGACCAACGGCTGCTGCAGTAGTTTCAGAACCCATAGTTGCAGCTTTATATACGCCATCTACCCAGTCAAATGCTTCTGAAATTAGAGGCACTGTGTCTGCACGACGACCACCGAAGATGAACGCTGAAATTGGAACACCTGCTGGATTTTCCCAGTCAGCATCAATAGAAGGACATTGACCCGCTGCAACAGTGAAGCGCGCATTTGGATGAGCTGCTTTTTCTGCGCCAGTATGTGGTTGACCTTTCCAGTTGGTTAAGTTTGCAGGAACTTCTTTAGATAGACCTTCCCACCATACTTCGCCGTTGTCAGTCACAGCAACGTTGGTATAAATCACGTCTTTGTGCAGAGTTGCCATACAGTTCGGGTTAGTCTTGGTGTTTGTACCAGGAGCAACACCGAAGAAACCAGCTTCAGGGTTAATTGCATATAAGCGACCATCTTCACCTGGTTTGATCCAAGCAATATCGTCACCTACAGTTTCAATTTTCCAGCCTTCATAACCTGCAGGTGGAATTAACATCGCAAAGTTGGTTTTACCACATGCAGAAGGGAATGCTGCTGCGATGTAGTGTTTTTCGCCTTGTGGATTGGTCACGCCTAAAATAAGCATGTGTTCTGCTAACCAGCCTTGTTCACGGCCCATTGCAGAAGCAATACGAAGCGCTAAGCATTTTTTACCCAATAATGCGTTACCGCCGTAACCAGAACCATACGACCAGATTTCGCGAGTTTCTGGATAATGTACGATGTATTTTTCTTTGTTACATGGCCAAGCAACGTCTTTTTCGCCTTCAGCCAATGGTGCGCCCACAGTGTGTACGCAAGGAACAAATTCGCCATCTGTGCCCAATACGTCATAAACAGCTTTACCCATACGAGCCATTTTAGACATGCTGACAGCAACATAAGGAGAGTCAGTTAATTCAATACCGATGTGCGCAATGTGGCTACCTAATGGGCCCATAGAGAATGGAACCACATACATGGTACGACCAGCCATTGAGCCGTCGAATAAACCGTTTAATTTAGCGCGCATTTCAGCTGGCGCTTCCCAGTTGTTTGTCGCACCAGCATCTTCTTTGTTTTCAGAGCAGATGTAAGTACGGTCTTCAACACGAGCAACGTCAGAAGGATCAGAATTTGCAAGGTACGAACCAGGGTGTTTTTCTTGGTTTAATGCTTGCATGGTGCCGTTAGCGATCATCAAGTCGATTAGACGTTGATATTCTTCTGCGCTACCGTCACACCATTCAATTTTTGCTGGTTTCGTTAACTTTGCAATTTCTTCAACCCATGCAATAAGCTTAGGGTGACGAACGAATTCTGGTGCGTTCACTTGGGTCATGGTGAGGCCTATCTTAAATGTGTACAAGTCGTGTACAAAGTACAATCTGAACGATGGGGTACATGGTTCAGATGAAATATGAAAAAAAAGTGGCTGTATTAAAGCACAAAAACATAAAAAAAATAAGACATAGGCTTGATTTAGCTTTATGTGAAAAATACCCATATAAATAATGAATAACATATATGAAACATGGGCTTACAACTTTTTTGTGTTCTATTTATCATTATTTAAAAAAAATATGGGCATTATTTATTTTAATTATTTTTAATTAAAACATATATTTATAGCTTAAATTTTATAAAGAATGATTATTGATTTAATGAATGGTCATCATTCGATTTTTACATAAAGCTGCTTTTCATTCTGCATCAATTGGTCGAAATTAGAGCAAAAGCTTTAAAATGATTGAAGAAAATGTCGACAACATTACAGCCTTTATCTCTTATTTATAATCAAAAATCAGGATTTCATGCCACACAGCAAGAAGGTGTCTATGAAGAACTGTTGCATGTTTTGTCACAGCATGGTTTTGAAATCCAATTGTTTGAAATGGGTGAAATCGCCAATTTTGATCAACTGATGCAACAGGTGTTAGCACGGCATCAAGCAGCGCAGTTAAGCGGTGTTGTGGTTGCAGCGGGTGGAGATGGTACTTTAAATGCGGTTGCTGCAAAGTTAAAAGGGACATCTATCCCCATGGGTATTTTGCCTTTGGGCACGTTTAATTATGTGGCGCGCTTACTGAATATTCCGCTAGATTTAATTGAAGCAGCGCATGTCATCGCAACTGGCAGTACGCGTGCTGTGCATGTGGCACAAATCAATCAACACATCTATTTAAATAATGCCAGTTTGGGTTTATACCCTTTATTTATTCAAAAACGTGAGCGTTATAACCGTTATTTAGGACGCTTTCCTTTACATGCCTATACCTCGGCTTTAGATGTACTGCTGCGTGACCGTAAAGAATTAAAATTAGAAATAGAGGTCGATACAAAGCGCTATCCGCTGAAAACGCCGCTCATTTTCTTTGGGAATAATCAATTACAACTGTCTGAAATGAATTTACGTATTGCCAAAGCTGCTGCAGCAGGCAAAGTCGCAGGTGTTGCAGTGGCAAAGTCCGATAAATTGACTTTATTTAAAATTCTGTGGCAATTAATTCAGGGGAAGGCTGAGCAAGCCAATGATATGTACAGTTTTGCAGCAGAGCAGGTGGTCATTCATAGTAAACGCCAACAACTGACCGTGGCGCTTGATGGAGAAATTGTCAAAATGCGCCCACCACTGCGTATTTCTGTATTGAAAAATGCATTGAAGATTAAGGTGCCGCATGCTGCTGCATCTGTCTGATTTGCACTTTGGCACTGAAAATGTGGCTTGTATGCAGGCAGTACAACAACTGTGTGCAAGTATGCGACCGGAAGCGGTTGTGGTCAGTGGTGATTTAACCCAACGTGCACGCTATGCACAGTTTTATGCTTGTAAGCATTTTTTAGACAGTTTGAATTTACCGTATTTGGTTGTGCCAGGAAATCACGATATTCCGCTATATCATCTTTGGAATCGTTTTTTTAGTCCGTTTGCGCGGTATCAGTTGTTTTTTGGGCGTATGGAAACAATTTTGGAAACCGCCCATTTTTATGTGATAGGGGTGAACAGTATTCGGCGACGTTTTCATACTCGTGGGCATATTTCTTTGAATCAAATTCAGGAAGTTGAAGCTTTGCTACAAGCTGCGCCCACAAATAAGTTAAAAATTTTGGTGGCGCATCAACCATTTTATACACCACCAGATGATCGTCACGGTATTAAAGATTGCCCAGTGTTGGGGCGAATTGCCTTAGAGCAGTGGAGTAAAAATGGTTTATATGCCTTGCTGCATGGGCATTTACATCAACCCGCAGTATATGACTTAAATCAAATTTATGCCTTAGGCGCAGCGCATCCTGTGCTGGATATTCATGCGGGTACTGCAATTTCATATCGTTTGCATCAAGGTATGCCGAATAGCTTAAATGTATTGTGTAACAATGGTGATGTGCAGCATTACATTTTTGATGCTGAAAAAAAGCAATTTGTGTTGTGGCAACAAAATGCAGAATAAATCACCGATCTAGCCAACTTGTCTAAAAAAACAACAAAAATTGAAAAATTTTTAGCTTTTCCCCTTGAAGCGTTTTTTTCCATCCCCACAACTGTGTCATCTAAAATTTATTTTGATGATGACCAAAGGAATAAATAAGTCGTCATCAGGAATCTGTACATAGACCTAGTCTGATGGAGTTATTTATGAGCAACATTCGTCCATTACATGACCGTGTAGTTATTCGTCGTGTTGAAGAAGAAACAAAAACAGCTGGCGGTATCTTGCTTCCAGGTTCTGCTGCAGAAAAACCAGCCCAAGGTGAAGTGATTGCAGTAGGGAATGGTCAAATCACAGACAATGGCGTGCGCGCTTTAGATGTAAAAGTGGGCGACAAAGTCTTGTTTGGTACTTATGCAGGCACCACAGTTAAAGTAGACGGTGAAGAACTTCTAATTATGAAAGAGTCTGATATTTTAGCGGTACTTGAAGGCTAAGTTCAGAACTCATATTCAAAGCAAATTTGAACATTATTTAAAAATATTTGGAGTTAAACATGTCAGCTAAAGACGTAAAATTTGGTGATTCAGCTCGCACAAAAATGATCGCAGGTGTAAACGTACTTGCAGACGCAGTTAAAGTAACTTTAGGCCCTAAAGGTCGTAACGTAGTGATTGACCGTTCTTTCGGTGCGCCGCACATCACTAAAGATGGTGTATCTGTTGCGAAAGAAATCACCTTGAAAGACAAGTTTGAGAACATGGGTGCTCAGCTTGTACGTGAAGTGTCTAGCAAAACCAATGATATCGCAGGTGACGGTACGACCACTGCAACAGTACTTGCACAAGCCATTTTAAATGAAGGCATCAAATCTGTAACTGCGGGCATGAACCCAATGGATTTGAAACGTGGTATCGACCTTGCTGTAAAGGCAGTCGTTGCAGACATTAGAGCAACGGCTAAACCTGCTTCTGACACGAAAGCGATTGAGCAAGTAGGTTCTATTTCTGCAAACTCGGACACGACTGTGGGCAAGTTAATTGCAGAAGCAATGGAACGCGTTGGTAAAGAAGGCGTAATCACTGTTGAAGAAGGTTCAGGCTTTGAAGACGCGCTTGACGTTGTAGAAGGTATGCAGTTTGACCGCGGTTATATCTCGCCATACTTCGCGAACAAACAAGATACTTTGACTGCAGAACTTGAAAACCCGTTCATTCTTCTTGTTGATAAAAAAATCAGCAACATTCGTGAACTGATTACTGTCCTAGAAGCGGTTGCAAAAACAGGTAAGCCTCTTCTGATCATCGCTGAAGATGTTGAAGGCGAAGCGCTGGCAACGCTTGTTGTGAACAACATGCGTGGCATCATCAAAGTATGTGCGGTGAAAGCGCCTGGTTTTGGTGATCGTCGTAAAGCAATGCTTCAAGATATTGCAATCTTGACAGGCGGTACGGTTATTTCTGAAGAAATTGGTATGTCTTTGGAGCAAACATCACTAGAGCATTTGGGTAGCGCGCACAAAGTTACAGTCTCTAAAGAAAACACCGTGATTGTGGATGGTGCTGGTGATGCAAATCAGATTTCTGAGCGTGTTCAGCAAATCCGTGCGCAAATCGAAGAATCTACTTCTGAATATGACAAAGAAAAACTTCAAGAACGTGTTGCTAAATTAGCAGGCGGTGTAGCAGTCATCAAAATTGGTGCTGCAACTGAAGTTGAAATGAAAGAGAAGAAAGACCGTGTGGATGATGCGCTTCACGCAACTCGTGCTGCGGTTGAAGAAGGTGTTGTTGCGGGTGGTGGTGTTGCACTGGTACGTGCTGCATCTGCACTTGATGGTCTGACTGGTGCTAACGATGACCAAAACGTAGGTATCAACATTCTTCGTCGTGCAATCGAAGCTCCGCTTCGTCAAATCGTAGCCAATGCTGGTGATGAGCCATCTGTAGTAATCAATGCTGTGAAGAACGGTGAAGGTAACTATGGTTATAATGCTGCGACTGGTGAATATGGCGACATGCTGGAAATGGGTATTCTTGACCCTGCAAAAGTAACTCGTTCTGCACTTGAGCATGCAGCGTCTGTTGCTGGCTTAATGTTAACCACGGAATGTATGATTACTGAAATTCCAGAAGACAAGCCAGCAATGCCAGATATGGGTGGCATGGGCGGTATGGGCGGAATGATGTAATCTGCTTATCCTGTTGGTAGTTCTTTGTAATTTATAGATTTATTTATTGTATTTTTATAAATTACTCACATTGTTACTCACAAAATATTTTGTTGTAAAAAAAGGTCGCTATTTTTAGCGACCTTTTTTATTTTATTGCTCTTAAAGGGTATCAATATACATTTCCGTGCTGTTTCTGTTGGTGCTATTTAACAGGTGAATGGCAACATGATCGAAAAAAAGCGATAAAAATAAAGAAGCATGGACGACTTTCAGTAAGTTTATTTCGCTACGGTTTGGACTATGTTCAAATGGCTATTCTACGTTTGATTGGTTTTGGAAAAAAAGAAGAATTTAAGAAAGTGCTAGCAATTTTAAGAAACAAAAAGCCTGATAGGACAAGGGCCCTATGAAATTTGTCGTGTACAGAGATAAATTCCAATCCATATGATTATTGTTGGACTGCGTATTTGACTTTCGGGGAATATTGGCTTTTGTATTCGTCGCGCTTATTTGCTCTCGTAGTGGTTCAGAATCATAACCCTTATCTGCACATAAGACATCAGTTTCTTCCAAATCTAATTTTTCAACTAGCTCAGGCGCAACTTTAACATCATGTGTTGTTCCATTCGTGATGATAATTTCAATTGGATTACCATAAGAATCAACGGCTAAATGTATTTTTGAACTATTCCCACCAATGCTTTTTGAGATAGCTTGATCTTTTAATCAAGCAGAGTGTATGTGCTCTGATATGAGAACCATCAATAATAATCCACGCTTTATCTGTATGTTTACTGATTAATTTAAATATCTTCATCAGCTTATTGTGTTTAGACCAACGACTATATTTTTTGAATATCGAATTTGGATTGCCAAAATCTGGTGGTAAATCTCGCTATGGGCAACCTGTTCTAATTCGATAAAGAATAGCTTCAATAAAATTTCGAAGATTTCGTATGAGATAAATATCAAAATTACGCATGAGGAGCATCGCTCCGCAAGATTCTAACTTTGACCAGTGTTGATCATTCAGCATTGTGCGAGGCATAGCGAGTAGTGAATTTGGTTTGGAGATTGAATTTTACTTACTCGCTATTTTTTATACAGCAAATGTCAACAGACCCTAATTAACCTTAGCATTTTTAAATCAATTTTTGATTGATAAAGTTATTGGTTATTAAAATATTATTCTATTAAAAATTTATTTGTTTCAATATGTTAGTTGGTTGTAAGAACATATTTTCTTTTTATTTCAAATAAATCTGTATTTTTAATCAAATTTTAATTGATAAAATTTTAAAGTAAAATTACAATCGGCAACATAGGGGTGTCTAGATTGTTTGTTCTATATCAGTTTTGTATGAAACGAGTAAGTGATCTAGGCCAATAACTCAAGCGATACGACAGCTCTCTGGGCTTTACAATTCCAAATCTAGAACTGGAATGTAATTGCTTAGTGATATTAAAAGTTTATGCTTCAAAAATAGGATGTCTTTTTTATGAAAAAATCTTTTCAATTATCAGCAGTAGCAATTGCAATTGCTGCATCTAGTTCAGTCATGGCAGATGTAATAGATACAGCAGTAACACCATCTTTTGATACAGATGCATTAATGAGTGTGACGGCAACTACTGTGAATGCAGGCCAATTATTTGTTGCTGGTCAGGATGTGGGTTCTACTCTTGCGCAAAATACAACTGACATTTCAATCAATACCAATACCATCAATCAGGAAATTACAGATCGCCAAATAGGTGATGCATTAATTACCGCAGGTATTGCAACGAATGTGACAACGGCTCAATTAAATGCGACAGATGCAACTGTAACAGGGACATTGACCGCAAGTGCTGTAAACATTGTGAATGCAAATAGCCTTGGAGTACCAAATACAAGTACATCAACCTCGGGTATTTCAACAACGCAAAAATATAATGCTGGTACAATTGCTGGCATCGCTGATGATGTATATAAAATTACTGAACAAGATCCAAGCACTGGTACATTGACTGATAAATACTATACTAAATCATCTGTAGTTGATCCTGTTACTGGAAAATACACATACACAAAAGTTGAGTTAGATGCTAGTCAAAAAGCAGCATTACCTTTTACAGGTAATAAGACTGGTCAGACATTAAATGACACAAAAATAGAAGATGTTATTGCAAGTCAATCAACAATTAATGGTCAGAAAGTTGATTTTTCTAATAGCAAAACTCGTGATACCACAGTTGATATTAAAGGTGACTTATTACAAATTGATCCAGTAACAGGCAATCGTATTCCTGGACAAGATGAAGTTGCTAATGGTCAGGCGTTATCTAACCAAGTTAAGTTAGAAGAAAATCGTGCTGCAATTGGTATCTTGGATCGTGATGGCAATCCACAAACACAAGATGAGTATTATGGTGTTAACACTGTTAAAACCATTTATGATGAACCAACAAAAACTCGTACATCTGGTGATACAACGATTGAAGGTGATTCAATTGTCTTAACTTCAACAACTACAGTTGATGGTACATTAACTGGAACAAAAACAACTTCTGTAAATGCATCAGGTATCACAACAAGCCGTATCAATGGCAATGGTGCAAATGGTGCTCTCGTATTACACGGCGGTACAAACTCAACCACACAAACTTTAGATGACAATGGCGTTAAATTTGTTACTACTGATGCAAGTGGTACTGTAACAGGTACAACTACGATTGCAGCAGACGGTACACTTACAGTTCAAGGTGTAAATGTTACTGGTGAGATTGCAGCAAATACAGCAGCGATTGCTCAAGAAGTTACTGATCGTATTCAGGGTGATGCTGATACTTTAGCAGCAGCGAATACTCATACTGACAATATTGCAACAGTATTACGTGGTGAAGCAGCAGCAGAAACTGTACGTGTAAATGGCGAGTTACAAGCAGCATCTGATGACCGTGCAGCAATTCGTACTGAGTTTGCAGCAGCAGACACAACTTTGCAAAACAATATTGATGCAGAAGCAGCGACTCGTGAAGCCGCAGACAATGCAGCAACAACTGACCGTGCAGCAATTCGTACTGAGTTTGCAGCAGCAGACACAACTTTGCAAAACAATATTGATGCAGAAGCAGCGACTCGTGAAGCCGCAGACAATGCAGCAACAACTGACCGTG
>NZ_JAYFSK010000065.1:0-11357 GCF_041464035.1 Acinetobacter sp. AL9
AAAAATTATTCGAAAACCCTACCCCCTGATAAAACTCCACCATTTGCGTTTTAAGCTACTTTTTAAAACCTATGGATCTATAGGGGAATGTCTATAAAAATCCAATACAGAGCAAATGAGGGTGATTTAAAGTGTTAAGGAGTTAATTCTTTTACTCAGATCAGAAAAGTAAGATTTAAATGACATTGTTAATTGAAATTGTTAAGTTAACAGTCAAGTATTAACACAGGTTGAAAACTGGTTTACATAATGAAAAAACTGTCAGTTTCAGAGTTGGCCAAGCTTTACGGATATTCAAGACAGGCCATATATGCACATATAAACAAAGGAAATTTATCTAAAGGATCTGATGGTTTAATTGACTTTACAGAAGCCTTAAGAGTTTTTGGGGAACCACAAAAAAAAGAGACTAGTGTCAATCAAAGTCAATCAATTAACAGTCAAAACTTGACAGAAGTTGACTTACTAAAACGTCAAGTTGACATACTGGAAAAACAGTTAAATCAGGCAGTGCTGAGAGAAAATCAATCGCTAGAACGTGAATCGTTCTATCAGGAACAAATCGAAGCTATGCAACGTCTACTGGAAGCCCCAAAACCGCCAAAAGTAGAAGATCCAACACCTGCTGCTGCACCTCAAGAAACGGTTGAATTAGCCAAAGAAGAAGCTCCAGTAGAAGCCGAGATCCAAACTCAGCCTAAAGATGACGGATTGACTACTTTGGTTGAAAAAGAAAATAAGCGGATTCCAGAGCCTGAGAAAAGGGGTTTTTGGAGCCGTTTTTTTAGACCCTATGATTAACCACGATTGTTTAACTAATATGAACAAAGTCGTGAAACATTGCTTAAATAATAGGCGTGGAACATGAAGAATCAACAAAAAAGCCCAACCTGTTGAGATCGGGCTTTTAAAAACAAGATAAGACTATGATTAAAAAAGGGAAATTAAAAGCATTTCGTATAAGGTGTATTATGTTAATTTTAGGAAAACTTAAGAGACTGTAAATAAAACTGTGTAAACGCTTAAACTATCGTTAAAAGTGTCATTCTAGGTATTCCATTAAATATGGTCATAGCTTATTTATGATTTCACAATCTTTATTTAATCGGCGAATTGATCTGATAAATTTTTTCGGGTCATCAATGCACAGCGGTTGTTCCTGACCATCACGTAAAATTATATACTCGTCTAATTTTTCATAATGCACAGCGGCAACTGGTACGCCTTTATTTTTTTTGTTGAACTCATGATGATTGCCAGGTACTAGTTCCGCATAGGTAAAAATAATCTTATCCGCAATACGAATATAGCTGGCGCTTGTTTTTGACATTCTTGACATATAAAAACCTCCATAGGTGTGAAATTAATATACAACTATTTTACAACTAATTTACAACTATTTCAAGGCTTTTTTAATCACTTAACATAATGGCTGTTATACGAGATGAAAAAACCTAGGCACTGGCCTAGGTGTTAAATTAAAAAAATACATAAAAATTAAGGCTATAGTCTCAATTTTTCAACTTCGTATAACGTGCATTATGTTAATTTTAGATAATTTAAATAAAGGCTAGAGACGACTAACATCTAATCCTGCTGCGATTAATCTTGTTGCTATCTTTTTCATCTTATTAAATTCAGCAAAATAGCTATCCTTAATTTGGACGGCCTCACAAAATTCTTTTCCTGTGACATCAGCCAAACTATCTGCATATTTAATAACTTGGATATGTAATTCCTGTGTCCAAGAACTTTCATCTGCATTTGCTAAAGCTTCACGGATAGCGTCAAAAATTTGATTATTCATCTTGATTCCTTCTAGATTTATTTACTTTAAAATGAAATTTGGATTGTTACTTTATCTGGGCTTACATTGGCAGCCTCTGAAATTTTCTGCCTGGCTTCCTCTATTAATTCAGGCAAGTTTACAGATGTAATTGTCTTTGGCTCATTTAAATTAATACGTTGTGTTTGATCTACGGTAATCCAGTCCAATTCATCTAAGTTCAAATGCAACATTTCAAATAACTCATTAGTATCCTTATATGCTACGGGATATTGTTGGGCTTGATTTGATTCGCCTTGCGTCAACCGCTTCCATGCTTCTTTAAATACAACATCATTCGGTAAAAATGCATATTCAGAAACTTGTATAAATTTTCGATCATATTCAACAATTTCAATATTCCGAACCTTACCAATATAAAAAGCTTGTCCATGATCAATTTCAGGATCGTGCTCATGTAGCTTATTCGTATTCTGAGTACATATTAAATATTCTGCTTGTTCTAATTTACTTAGTACAGCTCGCCAAGCTCTACTTCCACCATTCTTCACTAAAGAATCTTTCGACTCAGATGTAAAGACAATTACAGATTGATGTTCAATTTTTTGGTTATTCATGACGTATATCCTATAAATATTGGTTTTAAAATTTGTATATCGAGTCTCAATAAGCCAAATATACAAATATACGACACGAATATCAATACATACGCAGAGAATATTTTTAAAAATTACAAAAATGCCGAAATATACATAGAGAATATTTTTAATTATATGAATATACATTCCATTTAACATAATGGTGGTTATACGCAATACACTTGTATATTAATATAAAAATCAATATCTTAAAAATTTACACCAAACCCTAAAATCCATAAAAAGCCGATTTTGAAACAAGTCGGCTTTTTTATGAGCAGTTTTGATAGTTTTTGCCAACACTTTTGCTCAAAAAACACTCGAAACCCAAAATCACATACACTCTATAAGGCTTTCAGCCTAAAAACAATCCACAATTTTTGCGGATAAACCTTGGGGTAAGTTTTGAGCAATGTTGTACGCTCAGGCTGACATAAATTAGGGATCATTGCGTCTAAATTAAGTCTCTTCATAATTGTTTAGTGTTGTTGCAATAAAAAGTTTAGATGGCATTTTTTTGCTCATTAATGATATTGATAACATTAAAAATATATATAAAAGCTTATAATTAGAAGCAGTAATTAAATCCAATTTATAAGGACATGTATGTTGTTATCAGAAACACAAAAAAAAGAGATTTTAGTGAAAGCTAAGGATTGGTTTCGAAAAAGTGTTATGGAAAGTCACTTACGAAATGCCAAAAAACTAAAAAAAGCCTCTGAATTTAATATAAATCCTTTTACTGCAACATACTTAGCTAATTTTTTAACTGGAGATGCTTCCCCTGAAAGTATAGCTAAAGCATTAATTTACCCTCGAATTTTAGGTACGAGCATAAACACAACTTTTGGGGGGGCAATTCAAAATTTTACGAATGACGTATTAGGTACATTTAGCAGTACGACATTAGGAATTGATATTGAGTATGAAGATCAGCAAGATGGTAGAAAAAAATACTGTCAGATTAAATCAGGACCAAACACAATAAATAAAGATGATGTGGAGACGATTCATCAACATTTTAAAGCTGTAAAAAATTTAGCTCGAACAAATAATCTTGCGTTACAAGTCAATGATATGGTTGTTGGAATTGTCTATGGTGAGAGAAGTGAGATTAGTCAACATTATAAGAATTTAGAATCTAAACATGACTATATTGTGCTTGTTGGTAGAGAATTTTGGGAAAAATTAACTGGTGATAATGAGTTTTATGATGATTTAATAGCCGTAATTGATGAAGTAGCAGAAGAATCTGATTTTAGTGAGGAATTAGATTCTATAATTAAAGACTTATCTAATGATAAAAAAATTATAGAACTCTCTAACATGGCGAATAAAGAATCTAAGTGATCTTATGGGGTGGCTCCTCCATTATAAAAATGGGGGGAAATAAGCTTCTATTTTACCTGTAACTCATATCATGACGGCTATCCCTAAAGAGTTAGATAATTTTTCTGCCGAACAAGTTGCAGATGACTTATCTGTTTCAACCTTATATTTATCAAACATTGACACTATCAAAACTCCTAAAATAATTGTGGACCTGGCTCTCCTTCCACGTTAAACTTATGACTTGTTCTGTAATAACCTTAACGCACCTATGAATGTACTTACTTCCTTTGACGATTGCTTCTCCGCAGAAACAATTGCTGATGTCTTATCAGTTTCTAAAAGGAATATTGAATCATGGGCGAAGAATGGAAAACTTGTTCCGATTCTAGATCCTGCAACCCACAAAAAACCATATAAAAAAGAACAGTTAATTCAATTTCCCGAATTCTCTGCAATGTTTAATAGCTCATGGCAAGAACAAGAAAAAACAACTCCAATTAGAGAGTTTTCTCTTGTCGAGTTATTTGCAGGAGCAGGCGGATTAGCTTTAGGTTTAGAAAAAGCTGGCTTCAAATCAATTTTATTAAATGAGAAAGATAAATTTGCATGTCAGACTTTACGATTTAATAGACCTGAATGGAACGTAATTGAAGATGATATTGCTAATGTTGATTTTCGTCATTTACAAGGAAAAGTTGACTTATTAACAGGAGGATTCCCATGCCAACCTTTTTCGTATGCTGGTAAACAGTTAGGTTTTGAAGATATCCGAGGAACTTTAGTTTTTGAGATGGCTAGAGCTATCAAAGAAATTCAACCTAAAGTTTTCTTAGCAGAAAATGTAAAGGGATTAGCGGAAAATGATGGTGGAAAAACATTAGAAACCATTATTTCTATTCTAGAAGAAATAGGTTATGAGATTGTTGAGAAAGATATTTATAAAGCATTATTTTATAAAACACCTCAAAAGCGTGAACGTCTTATAATTATTGGTGTTCGAAAAGATCTAGTTGGCCAAGCTAATTTTGAGAAACCGTCTCCCTATCATCGCATTCTAAATCTGCGTGATGCTTTCAAAGCTGGTGAATTATATGAAGATGATGTTCCTGAATCTATAAGTCAAAAATACCCTCAAAGAAAGGCCGAAATTATGTCGCATGTTCCTGAAGGTGGATACTGGAGAGATCTACCTCTAGAACTACAAATTGAATATATGAAAGGCAGTTTTCACTTAGGTGGTGGAAAAACAGGTATGGCTAGACGATTATCATGGGATGAACCAAGTCTAACATTGACTTGTGCGCCGGCACAAAAACAAACAGAACGTTGTCATCCAAGTGAAGATAGGCCTTTAACGACTAGAGAATATGCAAGAATCCAGACTTTCCCTGATAATTGGGTATTCCAAGGTTCAGCTAGCCAAATCTATAAACAAATTGGTAATGCTGTTCCAGTCAACTTAGCATTTGCTATCGGTAAATCATTAGTAAAAATGCTAAATCAAATGGATTAAACTTAAAAGGCACCTTCTAAAGGTGCCTTTTAATATTTTCTAGGGCATTTTCGACATCTTTAGATTTTGATTCTAGAGTCACTTTAAAATCTTTTAAATGATCATATTTTTTTAATTTTTTAACATAATTAGCAACTGTGTTGTTAGAGCATCCTAAGAAATTAGCTATTTCCCTTTGATAAAGACCATGATTTACATAAAGCTCATAAGCCAAAATCTGCTTTAATCCCATTGGGGTATCAAAAAACTTCTTGTCAAACATGCCACAAACAAACTTAATATAAACTCACTTATTATCATCCCATATATCAAAAGATTTAACATAAAATCTCTTATACGCAATTTCTATACTTAGCGTGAATTTCAATGAATTGCTGTTTTTTGCTTATTTAAATTGTATTGAAACCACATTGAAAAATTATCCGAAAACTCCACCCTTGATAAAATCCCTCCATTTGCGTTTTAAGCCACTTTAAATCAATTGTGCTAGTTGGGTATAGAAAGTAAATAAAAATGCCATACAGCGCAAAATAGAGCAGAATACGACTACTTTTAATCACAATATATGGTTTATGGGTCTCTAAATCCCTATCTCTCTTTTTTTGCATCTGACTGCACTTTCCGAGCGAGTGTCTACGAGCGACCACACCAAAATTTGCGCTTAGACCCTCTGAAAAACCGTTTTTAAAACATTTGCTTCAAAAAAGCAGTAAATCAATTGCTTATATTTGCTTCTAGATCGAGCGAAGCGAGTAAAAAAAGCTTCTGAGCGAAGCGAAGCCGTAGTTGCTTTTACTTTTTTAGAATCCTCTCAAGATCGTAACCCAAAACTGCCCCTTAAACCGAGCTTTAGCGAGGTCAAAATGCCACGAGCTTTAGCGAGTGTCATAGGGCAGTTTTCACTCCCCTGTTTTCTTTTATTCTTTTAATAAGCTTTTAAAATACTTTTAGCCCCCCATGTAAGCCATATATATCAATGCTTTCAGACTTTAAAAAAGTACTTTTGAGGGACTAACTAAGTACTTTTGAGGGACTTTTAGCGTTTTAAAAAGTACTTTTGAGGGACTAACTAAGTACTTTTGAGGGACTGAAAAGTACAATAAATACATCGTACTTTAAATGAGTAAATTAAATAATATGGGTATATTTTGGGCGAAAACCTAATACAAAGTACATTCCAAACTAGATTCTTTGTTGCGTTTTGCTAAAAAAGCACAAAAAAGACTCGAATTTGGATCTAAACCCAAAACCAAGCACATTGTAGATTGGATACTGGATTGCATTTTATTAAAAAAAAGTACAAATAGGGGACTCAAAATTTGAGCGAAAACCCATAAAAAGTTTATTGTAGATTGTGTACTTTTATAGATTTTTTGATCTTATATTGCTATTATTAAGTACATTATATCCATTGTACTTTTTTGGTTTTTAGCTTTATGAAAATAACAACTTACCCTCCATCATGGGTCGTAATGCAAAATAACATTCAAGAGTGTTTTAAAAGCATGAGTGTAAATGAAAAACGCCTTTTGATTCTTTCTAGCCCTCTTGCACGTACACAAGATGCTACGGAAAAAGACGCTATTATCATCACAGCAGAAGATTTTTCGAAAGAGTGTGGGATCACACAGCACTCAGCATACGCACAGCTAGAAAAAGCAAGCAAGTCATTGATTAAAAGATATTTTTCTTATCATAATGAAAAAAACAAAAAGGTCTTATCTAATTGGGTAATTGACTGCACTTACGAATCAGGAGGGATTGCTATTCGCTTTCCCGAAGTTGTCTTATTTATGCTCAAAGAGTTCGACAAGGTAAATCCCTATACCAAGTACAAAAAAGACATCATACTGAGATTGAAAAGGGACTACTCTTTCGACTTATATCATCTAGCTAAAAAATTTCAGGCAATGGGGAGATTTGAAATATCCCTAGAAGATTTTAGAAATGAGCTAGGCGTGCCCGATTCATACAATGACCTAAGCAACTTAAAAAAACGTGTAATTCAACCGTCATTAGATGAAATTACAGAACAGACAGATATTAACGTAACCTACGAGAACATAAAATCGGGGCGTGCTGTCGTTGGCTTCCGTTTTACAGTCAAGGAGAAGTCGAAGCTGAAAGCGATTGAGGGTCGAGATCCAAATACCGTTGATATGTTCTGCAAGATGACTGACAGCCAGATCAACACTTACAGCTCCATTCTTTCAAAAGTCCACAGCATCAGTGACCTTGCAGGCAACAAGGACTATGAAGCATTTGCGGTATGGATTTCGAATATTTTACGAGATCCAAAATCGGTTCGTGAAGAAACAGCAAAGCGCATTTTCAAGGCTTTGCGAACTGAAACACACTTTAAGGGCTAAGTTTGACCTGCCAACCACACCAAGATTTTGAAAAAATCCTGGTGTGGTTGGCCAGATCCACTTACTGCTTTTGATCCTTATGTATCCCACGGACTTTATCTTTCCATTTTGAAAACCGCTTTTGAATCAATTTCTGTACTCGTTCTCTACTGAGTTTAATCCTGCGGTCATTGTTCTGCTGTTTGGTTCGTCTTGCAATCCTTGCTTGCCCCTTTTCATAGAATTTTAAAACGTCTTCTTCTCTTTTTTGCTTATACTTTTCGTCCATATCTTCATGATCTGCAAAGGTTTCAACAGCTTCATACAAAGAAGAAAAGGAATGATACTTCCAATCGATACGGGTCGAATATGATGCTTCTTTTTTTAGCCTTTGAATATCAAAAGCTTCTGTGATCGGCAAATGAACTTTTTTCTGAGTAGCCCAAGCACCTTTAGCTTTATGTGCTTGCCCTCGATTGAACTGCTTTTCAAGTTTCTGTACCACTTGCCCCACATCAGCCAAAGTACCGCCAAACATAGGAATCGTGTCAACCATGAAAGCGACATTAGAAATCGCTTCACGGTACTCAGAAGGCTCTAACCTTGCTTGACGCTTTATCACACCCTTAGTCGGCATATTAGCTTTTGATTGAGTAACCGTCTTTTTGATTAAATCCTTTTTAATCAAAATCTTTTTATCAATCTCAACTTTGGCTACAGAAAACATAAAATCCATATAAACAGGCGTGAGATGCCAAGTCCATCGAGATCCACTGATTTTTCTAGGTGGTTTACCCTGTTTTAAAGCCTGTTCATCGGCATACTTCTGCATCTGTCTTACTTTGGCTTTAGGATAGTCTGACTTTCTCAATTCTAGCTTTACGACTGAATCAACATTGTAGATGTAGATCCTCTGTTTCTCATGCTCTAGGCTATGAAATTCTTCACGATTTTCTGATCCATCCCTTTCCTTGAAGTCTTTTTTTATAAAGTCTTTCTGATAAGCAATCGCAAGGTTTTTCCTTTTTCGTGGAGTTGGCGCAGGCTCGACTTGTAATTCTGCAACTAGCTTTTGATACAGCAGAGAAGTATCTCGGATTTCTTGAGGTAGAGTAATCAAAATACAAATGATGACCTGTCTTTTTTGCCTTAAATCTTGGTTGTACTGAATAACAAGGTGTCCATTACAGGCAAAGTTTTTATTGTTTGTTGCAGAACCTAAACCAACATTGTACCGCTTAATTAAACTCGCAATTCCTTTCTCAGCTTGGTCAATATCGATAAATATTTTTCGATAGAAAGTCGCTTTTCCTTTGCTAACACAATTCAAAATTGCCGACATAAAAAATTTGTTTGAAGTGGTGTAAAAAATCACTTTCATTTCCCCATTTGCTCACCAAGCAATAAAATTTTGAAAAGGTGTAATAGTGGAAATGTAATAATTTAAAAAATTTCAGGTATTACTTTTTTTAATAAATTTACATTTAAAAACAAATCCTTGCAAAGCGAGGATTTTGAAAAGAAAAGTCAGCGAAGCTGGCTTTTCTTACGAAGCGAAGCTTCGTGGCGGGGCAATCAGGGTGTAATCAAGTCGTTCCTGTAATTTGATGAAACTCTGATTGCCCCGCCCTGAATAGGGTGATAAATTCGGCTTGTTAAACCGTATTCTTTAAAAATTGGTTCTTCTTTTTTAGAAGTTAGGTCTAGCTCTTTGTTCAACAGGGAGCTACCAACTCCCTTTGCTTTTTTCTTCTTTGTAAAAATGTTTTGGGAGTCTGACTAACTTCTAAATTCATTGCTTTTTTGGCATGCAGGTTGGCGACCTGTATGTATCGAACGAATACGATCTACCTCAGCGTGAAGCGTACTGCCATGCCAAATGGCTCGGTATCGCAAACGAAGGGGGCTAAAAGGTGTCAGCGCAATATCATCTTTGATGGTGTTGCGTGTCAGCCTTTTTTCTATCCGTTCCAATTAGGTAGAAATGAGCCACCAATGCCTTTGTGCGAATGGTGGTTGGTACTTGGGCGACCATGAAACCATAATCGAAGCTGTAGACAATTGATTTATTGTCGATTCAGCCGTGTTTCTGTAGGGAAATTAACCGCAGATGCAATGCCACGAGAGGGAGTGTCACAGTGAAAGAGCAGAAGCTCGGGGATCTGTGGAAAGTAGATGATCATCATTAGGTCGAAACTTTTTGGTTGTGTGGAAAGACACAATCAGCACGAATAGCTCAACTCTAGCAGAACCTAAGCACTACGTTGTTTGTAGTGTAGGGGTGCGAGTGGGTATCAAGGGGATATAACTTTGTTTTTAATTCTTGCCAAGCCTGTTTACGGAACGACGACAGGGGAAATCGAAGATCAGTTGATTGATCGGGGAGTGGAATTAAGGGCTATAAGCTATCCGAAGGGTACATAGTAGATTTTGGTGTAAGTGTGGAAGATGGAGCTGTGACTGTAGTTATGATTTTTCATAATAGCCACTACAGTTGATTTTTTTAGTCAAAAGCTAAGAAAAACAGTTTTGATTTTAATTCTTGCGAATGTCTTCATTTGACGCAAAGCAAGCAAAGGATCATTTATTCATCGGGAGATCGGGAGAGTAGGCGGGGGCGAAACCCACTATTATTGGCGAATGCGTTAACTATCTTGGTTTTAGTAGTTTTACAACAAGATAGACAAAAATCGTACAAGTCAGTAGGACGAAAACTCGAGCGTGTGTGTAGTGAAAAAGCAAAAGAAGGACTGCAAGTAACCAATTTCAAAATAGGTGGTTTTGAAATGCTCAAATTAAGATTTGGTAGATCTTTAATCGAGTATGAAATGGTATTTCTTTGGTACTTGCAAAAAAAGCAAACGTAGTCGCTTGTCTTACAAGCAAAGTCTGACGCTTCCTCGTTCAGACCTTTATGATTTTAGGTAATAAAATCATCAGGATCTCAGTCCTGTAAGCATGAGAGAGTTATTCATCGGCTTTACCTTTTCGTTAAATAGATGAACTGTCAGAGATGGCAGAGTGGAATCCACACATATTCTGTGTAGCAATCCTCAGCTTTACGAGGACTATCCAACGAACTGTAAAATTTAACAGTATTAATTATGGAACGATTTTTTGTTGATTAGTCACCAACTTTCTATCCATCCCTCTAATCAATACATCCAAGATTAAAATCTTGATTAAATTAACATTTCATCAAATTAATCCACTCACTTTCTCAAGTGAATTGATTAATTCTAAACACATAGAGAGATCTATTGTTTTATCATTTTTTAAAGACCGTACTGCACCTTTGTAGTACGGTCTTTTCTATTTCCATGAGATAAAAAATAATTCACTCACAGATATTCACTTCCTCTCAAAAATGATATAGCGTTCTTCGGGTAGCTACTGGCAACAGGGCAGGTCTGATCCAAGACGTTGGCAGATAAAAAAATGTTGGGACTGTGAATTGTGTGGCAGATCCGAATATGGCACCTGTTAGCAAGAAAAAACCTACCAGACTTTAAAAACACACATAGGTTTGGATAGAAGAAATTTTTCGGAACCGCAATTCAGCAATGAATTGCGGTTTTTTTTGCTTATTTGAATCGTATTGAAACCACATTGAAAAAATTATTCGAAAACCCTACCCCCTGATAAAACTCCACCATTTGCGTTTTAAGCTACTTTTTAAAACCTATGGATCTATAGGGGAATGTCTATAAAAATCCAATACAGAGCAAATGAGGGTGATT
>NZ_JAYFSK010000066.1:0-11258 GCF_041464035.1 Acinetobacter sp. AL9
CAACAATACAAAAAATTTCTGTAAAATCGTACATGGTAGTTAGAGCCTTTGGGTTGTGTCGTAACTTTCTAAATGGCTCTAACTACCTTTTTTTCAAGGGCTTTTCTTATCCGTAATTCGGGTTAAAATTGCAAACAACACATACGCCTTACCCAAATTTTTCTTTTCCAATTCAAATAATGCGTGTCCTTGGTCATTATGGCGGCTTTCTAGCAAAGATTCTGCTAAATGACGGCGCAAATTATGATTGATTTCAAGATTCTCAATCTGCTCCAAAGCCATCGCTTCATGCTGTTCTAAATGTTCCTGATACAGCTCTACCATGGCACGTACTTGCACCAACATGGCTTCGGTATCGGCATAGTCTTGTTTTTTATCTGCAGCAAGTCGTTGAGGATCTAAAAACTGATCCCAATTCAAGGCTTTTAATTCACGTAAATAGCTATTGCGCGCTTCGGCACTTTGCACCATGTGACTCAAGACAAAACTCGCCATAATTTGATAGTCGCCATCTAAACGATTATCTTTTAAGTCAATTTGAATCGGCTTAGACCAATCCTGTGCCTGTACAAAAATTTGTTCGGCTTTTCCATAAATCACATTTTGATAAGCATGCAATTGAGTGACTTGTTTTTGCTGCTGTTGATATTGATAAAACATCCCGCCAAAAATCAGCAGCGTTGCACATCCTATAATTAGCACTATACGTCGCATGCGTGCCCTCTTATTTTTTAGTATTTGCAATATCTTAGCGTGAAGCCTGTCACATTTGTATAGCATTTTATGCTTATTTTCTAATGCAGCCATTAGAATATAGTGAAATAAATCAATTCATTTATACCTTTATATGATTCTGTATCCATGACGCTATTTGACCAGATGCTCAAAAATAAGTTTAGCATCGCTTTATGCTTTAAATTTTATGTAACATCCCCATCTTAGTAAAAAACAGAATTTGAGATTGTTCATGCGCGTTGATATTTGGTCAGATATTGTTTGCCCGTTTTGCTATATCGGCAAAAAACGTTTAGAGGCTGCTGCTGAAGAAGCAGGTGTAGAATTAGAAGTGCATTGGCACAGTTTTGAACTCGATCCAGATGCGCCACCGCGTCAGGAAGTGTCCAATTCAGAGCGTTTGGCACAAAAATATGGGCGCAGCCTTGCCGAAGTAGAAGACATGCAGCGTAATATTGCCGAAATGGCAAAAGCTGAAGGCATTGACTTTCAATGGGAAAATGCCAATTCAGGCAATACCTTTAATGCCCATCGTTTGGTGCATTTGGCGCAAAGTAAAGGCTTGGGCAGCGAAGCCAAAGAAGCTTTTTTCTATAGCTATATGACTCAAGGTTTGGCAATTGGCGAGCGTGAAACACTGGAAGATGTTGCATCACGTATTGGGCTGAACCCTGTAGAAGTGGATGATGTTTTGGATTCTGACGAATATGCCGACTTTGTAAAATTTGACCAAGAAGTTGCACGTGAACAATTAAACGTCACTGGCGTACCGTTCTTCGTATTTGATCAGCGTATTGCTTTAGCAGGTGCGCAGCCACGCGAAGTTTTTGTGCAAGTTCTGCAAAAAGCCCTTGAAACAGCAAGCGAGCTAGAGCTTGAAGATGCAGCAAGCTGCGATGCAGAACAATGCGATGTATCTGAACCTAAAGCTTAAGATTGAAATACAGACAAGGCTGAATAGTGTTCTTCCAGCTGATTAGACGCACAAAAAAATCCCATTACGGGATTTTTTTGTGCTTTTAAAATGAGTCAAAGTTCCAGCTTTGCCCCGCAACCATGCTTCGGTTAGTTATCATCTTACTATGCTTGGTTAATGAAGCGAGGTGTTATTCAACCAAGAAGCTGATTTTTAAATTGACCCGATACTCCGTGATTTGATTGTCTTTAACCACCACTTTTTGTTCGTTAATCCACGCCCCTTGGACATTTTTAATTGTTTCTGTCACTTTAGCGATTCCAGTCTGAATCGCGTCTTCAAAACTTTTTGTACTGCTTGAATTAACTTCAACTACTTTTGCAATTGCCATGATTTTCTCACTGTCCTTTATCGTTATTGGAATTCCATCATAGATTAAAAAAACCGCATTTTTAGACTGTTTAACCAATCACAGCCAAAACATTACATGATTTCACACTGTCAAAAACTGTCACCATTCACCCGCATTTCAGACTTATCTAAATACAAATTTTGCAGACATCTCAACCATTTAAGCCTACAAAAAAACTAGAGCTAAAACTCTAATATATTGTTTTATATTGCTATTTTTAAAATAATTGCCGAAATGATCATTTTGTAAATTTTAAACTTTGTTATGATTCATGTGAATTTTTTATTTCGTTTGATCTCCCTACGATGTCTATTCTTCTGCCTAGACATTAACACTTTGGATGGATATTCCCATGAATATGTTTAAATCTGTTTTGATGGTTTCACTTTTAGCAATTGCTGCAAATGTATCTGCTCAAATTGTGCATGTACCTGATTTTCCAAATCAAAAAGTGAATACAGAATCGGCTGCATCTGAAGCTGTTGTAAATGAACCAACTTCGCAAAAGGCAGCTTAAGTTACGCGTTTTATCCACTAATTTTAGCTGTATTAATCTCTCCCATTTCTCTCCCCAAACAGCAGTCTAAAGCAGGCTGCTGTTTGTTTTTCTAATGCTAAATTTGCTTTAAATCGTCCATGCAACATCTAAAAACTGTGTTCTACCCAATTGCTAATACTTTTTTGGCACTGCGATTTAAATTTTTTTGATTATTTTTCATATAAAAAGCGCATTTTTTGTCAATAATGTCTAAAAAAGCACAAAAGCTGACAATTTTTAGCATGTATTTTTTAATTAAATCCATATAATTAAAGTGATTTTGTTTTCATTGCTATAGCAGATGCCTATGCAACAACTTCAAGCACTTATACAAAGAAAAATTCCACCTCAAGCGATTGAGGTCAGCCATTTAATCGAATTAGCCAAACGCTATCCTCAACCACAATCGGCAGAATATAAATTGATTGAATTGGCTCTGAATATTGTCTTGGCAGATTATTTGGAAAAAGCACAACAACATATTTAAGTATGCATCAATGAATACACTAGAAAAATCACTGTTGATTAAAGAATTACGCGACTTAATTGATGCTTTAACGCATAAAAGACTCAGTCTGTATGAAACAGCCAAAGCCAAAGCACGCATTAAAGAAATTTTTATGCTGTGCGATAAACCGATTTTTCAAAAACAGTTGCTCACATTTAAAGCCTCACAAAATCCAATTCAAACTGCGGTAACTTTTGCAGAACAAAGTTTATATGCACAATCTTTTCGTGGCGTATTTACACAACTTGAAGCACTTGAAACAGCACTTTATCAACAGCCTGAAGCAGGTTGGGCGATTTTGTATCAACCGAGAGCAGGTTGGGCGATTTTGTATCAACCGAGAGCAGGTTGGCAAATTTGGTTAATTCCTGCTGCAGACCGCACTGCTCTGCTAAGCGAATTTCAAGATTTAGAGCAGGTCTATCGCTGGATGTTGGAACAGCAGCAACAGTATCACTGCCTTCAAACCGATGCAGAACTCAAGCAAGCTGCTGTGCTAGAAGCTGCTCAAACTGTAACGATAGAAGCAGCACAAACTCAACCAATTTTTGCCACTGTAGACCCAGAAGAAAATAAAGCTGCAGATCCGCCAATTCAATTTGACTTTATTAGAGACCACATCGCTACAGAAGAAGTTGCCTCGTCTGATACTCAAGTTTTGGACGTGGCTAAAGATGAACTTACAATTGAACCGACAGCAGACCAAACGATCATTTCCAACGCAATACTGAATACAACTCAGCCTGACACAACGACAATAGATACTGCCCCACCAATAACAGCTGTCACGCCAAAACCAAGCACCACCCCAGCTTATAATCTATTGTTAAGCCAATATAGTTGCCCCATTTCTGCGCTCAATCTTAGCCAAAATGAGTCAGCACAGTTGTATCGGGTCTTTTTGCCTGAAGCGCCAGAAGTCACGCAATATGCCGATGTATTGGTGCATTTGTCTGATCCTGAAGAAGATCAGCAACAGGTGTTGGCGCGTGCGGTATATTTGGCAGAACAAACCAATACGCAAGGACGCTTTATTAAATATGTGGTACTGCTTGGCGCATTAGATCAAATGCAAGCGATTCGTTTGACTCAAAACTTTTGCCAACAGTTTGAACATGAAATTGCAGCAATACGTGAAATTTCTTGGGAAAAATTACAAGAACATTTATTTGATTTTGATCAGCTTTTTCAATGCTATAGTCATGATGCTCAAATCGTGTGGCAGCAAGAGCATTATTTTCCTTTCATTCCGATACAGCACATTCAAACTACTAAATTTATCCAGTTTGAAGAAAATGAAGCACAGAGTCATACCCCTTTGATTTTACTGAAAGAACGACAAAAAATTCGTGTGATTCATGGTCAAAAGCGCTTACAACTGTCCCGTACTGAACAAGCTGTACCGCACATTTTATTAGATCGACAACAAGGTATTAGTTGGCGAATGATTCAAAAAGTCATCTCCCAATTACAGCAACCGATTGATGCTTTGCAGTTATGCCAAGCACTTCAAATGTATCAAGAAAAAGAGGTTTCTGCCTAAAAACTGCCGTTTATATTATGATTTTGTAGCCAAGTCTTGCTTTTATCTCATAGATTTTCAACACTAACAAAAATGGCTTAAAGATCAGTAAATAATGTCAAGAATAAAGCACACATCGCCTTTTATATTAAGCTGTCTCTTAAGTGGGGTCGCAGGCATCACTTTTGCACAAGAATCAACTCAAGCAGTGGATCAAGCCCATACGTCACTGCCACCTTCTGTCGCTCCGCCAAGTGCAGTAGATAAAAGCAGTTTTTATTACACGATTCCACGTTGGATTGATGCTACACCGACGGTGTTACCCGAACAATCCAATGAACCCATTGTACCTGCCACCGCAGAAACGGAACATTTAACTTGGTTCGATCAACGTCAAAAAAATATTCGCAACTGGGCAGATAAAACAGCACATAAACTGGATAACTGGTTTGGTGAACCAAGTCCTGAACAGCCTGCCTCAGCCACTTTGCGGGTTTTGGTCGATAGCAGTTGGGATAAGCATAATGAATATGAAGTCAAACCTCGTATTCGCGGGAAAATCAAACTGCCTACGCTTGAAAATAAACTCAGTGTGGTCTTTGGTGATGACTCGCTCGATAACGAATTGCAAAATAACGTCGCCATTACCAACGAAAACCCAGCGCATGATGCAGACAAAACTGTAGACAGCAAACGTAGCCGTGAAGACAACAGTTCTCTGGCATTACGTTGGTCGAACTTTGCCGAGCGTCTACCTTTTGAAACAGATGTCGATTTAGGGGTACGTTCTGGCGATGATATTTATCTGCGTTTAAAAGCCTCTAAAGACTGGACTTTGGAAAATGATTTCTCTTTTCATGCCGAACAAATTTATCGTTATGGCATCGACAGTGAAAATTATCTCAGAACCAACTTGGAGCTCACGCACGCACGCCCCAATCAGGCTTTCTTGTCCAATCAATTTAGCCTGACCTATGCCGATGAACAAGATGATGATTTGGTTTGGGACAACTACACCTTTAGACAACATCAATTCTTTGCAGGCAACCGCTTTAACTATGGCATTTATACAGGCGGTTATTATCACGATGATGACTTACGTTTAAATCGTTGGGGGCCATTTGTCTCTTGGCGTCAACCATTTTTACGTGAATGGTTCTTTATTCAGGGCGATGTCAATTATTTAAATGATGATCGCGCAGATCGTAATCATTATCTCGGTGCTTTAGTGCGTTTAGAAGCCATTTTCTAAACAGGTAACATCTACAATCAAGCCAAATTAAAAAAACCAAGTCTTGCGAACAGGACTTGGTTTTTTTGCAAGATGATCTTGCAAGATGACGATGCATTATTTGTACAACGCATCATCGATCATGTTCATGCGAAAGCAGACTTACTTTAACAGTAAGCTATTAATACGTTTCACATATTCCGCTGGGTCTTCAGGCAAGCCACCTTCAGCAATCACAGCTTGATCAAAAATCACATGCGCCAAATCATCAAATTGATTGGAGTCCTGTAATTTTTTCACCAAAGGATGCTCTGGGTTGATTTCCAAAATTGGCTTCATATCAGGTACAGCTTGCCCTGCATCCTTCAACATACGAATCAATTGTGGTGACAGTTCACCTTCACCTGTTACCAAACAAGCAGGGGAATCAACCAAACGTGTAGTCACACGCACTTCTTTGGTTTTACCGCTTAAAGATGCAGACAATTGCTCAACCACAGGTTTAAATTGTTCTGCAGCCGCGTCTAAAGCTTTCTTCTCTTCAGCATCTTGTAGATCGCCTAAATCAACCGCACCTTTAGATACGTTTTGCATTGGCGTGCCATCAAACTCCTGCACAAAGTTCATCGCCCACTCGTCTACGCGTTCTGCCATCAACAACACTTCAATGCCTTTTTTCTTAAACAACTCCAACTGTGGAGAATGCTTTGCTGCGTTCAAGTTGTCTGCCGTAACGTAGTAAATGGCTTTCTGACCTTCTTTCATTCGCGCTTTATAGTCCGCCAATGAGGTACTGATGTCATCATTACTTGAAGTAGCGTAGCGTAATAATTTCAGGATACGTTCACGGTTGCCAAAGTCTTCGCCTAAGCCTTCTTTTAAAACTGAACCAAATTCTTGATAGAATTGCTTAAATTTTTCTTGGTCTTTTTCATCTTCAGACTTGGCTAAATTGTCCAACATGGTCAACACACGACGGGTATTGCCTTCGCGGATGGTTTTAACATCACGGCTTTCTTGCAATAACTCACGGCTCACGTTCAATGGCAAATCGGCGCTATCCACCACACCTTGCACAAAGCGCAGATAATTTGGAATCAGGTTCTCTGCCTCATCCATAATAAATACGCGCTTCACATACAATTTAATCCCCGCTTTGGCTTCACGAGTAAAAATGTTGTGCGGTGCTTTACTTGGCACATACAACAACTGGGTGTATTCAGTACTGCCTTCAACACGGTTATGCGCCCATGCCAATGGTGCGTCAAAATCATGACTGAGGTTTTTATAAAATTCGATGTACTGTTCTTCACTAATTTCGTTTTTATTGCGCGTCCACAACGCACTGGCCGAGTTAATTGCTTCCCATTCATCAGTTTTCACATACTGACCTGCTTTCGGCGTTTCACCTTCAGCTGCTTCTTCTTGCTGCCATACTTCTTTCTGCATTTGAATTGGCAAACTGATGTGATCAGAGTATTTATTGATGATCTGCTTAACTTTGTAGCTTTCTAAATAATCCAGTGCATCTTCACGCAAGTGCAGAATAATATCGGTACCCCGTTCTGCTTTGTGAATTTGCTCAACATCAAACTCGCCAGTACCCGTGCTGCTCCAACGCACGGCTTCATCTGCAGCCAATCCTGCACGGCGTGATTCCACAGTAATTTTATCCGCCACGATAAAACCTGAATAAAAACCCACACCAAATTGACCAATCAATTGCGCATCGGCTTTTTGATCGCCTGTCAATTTCGACATAAAATCTTTGGTGCCCGATTTGGCAATGGTACCCAAATGCTCAATCGCTTCCTGCTGACTTAAACCAATGCCATTGTCTGAAATGGTCAGGGTTTTCTTGTCTTGATCTAAGCGAATACGCACACGTAAATCAGGATCATTTTCATAATATTCAGGATGGTTGATGCCTTCAAAACGTAATTTGTCGCAGGCATCCGATGCGTTAGAAATCAGTTCACGCAAGAAAATTTCAGGGTTGGAATAAAGAGAATGGGTCACCAAATGTAATAACTGCGCCACTTCGGCTTGGAAACTGTGTTTTTGGCTGTGCTCGCTCATTCATCACTCCTTAAATTCATAAACATGGTTATTGTTGGATGTGTTTATGAATTGGAGTGATTGCCTAATTTTTCAAGCCTAAACCCAGAAAAATTTAAAAAGGTGCACGTTGATAGACCTGATTTAAATGATCCTCTAATTTCTGCTGACGCAAATTATACACTTGGGTTAAACAATCAACTGAAGTACCACAACGATCACGCAACTCTAACCAGCGAAATTGTTCATCACGAATTTGTGAGCGCGTCCCCATAGCGACCAAGCGGCTGACGATACGATAGGTGGTTGCCATTTTCACATCGGCATCATTGACCGGACGATGTTCACAAATAGCATGTTCCGTTTGTGTTTTGGCTTTCTCACAAGAAAAACTTGCCGCATGCCCCGCAACACTTAGCATTAAACCAAGACACACTAACCAACCATATTTGATCGACATGAATAAATTCCTTATTTATTGTTCTTTACTTTATCTTTCAGACTGTAAATGAACATGGCATATGCTCTCAATTTTTTCATTCGCTACATTTGTTATTTTTTGCAATAAAAAAAACCCCACCCTAAAGATGGGGTTGCGCTGATTTTTATTATTATAAAGAGCTACGTTTTATGATTAAAATTTGTAGCTATAACCGATGGTGTACACCATTGGGTCGATGTCCAGATCAAACTTTTCAGCTCCTAATGCAGCAGCAGTATCTGCTGTTAAAGTAACTTCAGGACTCAATTGTGCATAACGTGCATCAAAGAATACACCCCAATTTTTCGCATCAGCTGGCTGGAAGTTAAAACCGATTTGACCTGCAAAACCAAAGTCTTCTTTTACATCTTTAACAACACCTTCTTCATCCCATGCGATAAATGCCGTACCACCGACACCAATGTATGGTGTAAAACGGGTTGAATTTTTAAAGTGGTATTTAGCAGTTAATGTTGGCGGTAAATGCTTAATCTTCGCACCATTATCACCATTCACTAGCACATCATGACTAATTGGTGTAGCCAACAATAGTTCCGCAGAGATATTGTCGTTAAAGAAATACTCTACAGATGGTGTAAATGCATATTCATGATCAGCTTCAACATTCACAGGGCCAATTAAAGTATTTAGTGATGTATCAGCTGTTGGAGAAATCACAGAACCTCCAACTTTAACTTGCCATTGACCTGCCATAGCAGAAGCAGACATTCCCATTAATGCAATTAGAGCAACTTGCTTTAACATTTCAAAACCACCTTTAGAATAAAAATCTTAACGCTTAATTAATATTAAACATGACCACTATTAATATGCAACACATATTAAACATAATATTTTAATTATTTTATAAGCTATTCATTATTATATAAATTTATTTTAAATAGACTAAATTACTTGGTTTTAAAACCCGAGTTAATTAATAGAGTTTATATTGTTATTTCCCGACTATATTACTCAATTTTATTTAAAAAATATATTAAAAGGTTTATTTAAAATACATCTTATATTTGTTTAAAAATTAAAACAAATTTATTTTAAATTGATTAATTCACTCAGGTTTTATATTTTCAAAAAACAAAAAACCAATAAAAATTATTTAAATTAAATAAAGAGAATTAAAATCATCTTCATTCTAATATTAGAAGTTAATTACAACGAAAATGAATCATTCTGTTTGAAGATTTTAAATCGTGTATTGAGATTCAATCGGCAGATGCAAGGATGAATTTGAGAAAGATTCTTCTTGTCGTTTTAGCACGATGCTGCAACGTGCCCAACCTATTCTGAACACGTGTGCTTACAAATTTTGGTGATGATTTACAGCACCATCGCTGCAATCCAGCCAAAAATAATCAGTGGAATATTAAAGTGAATAAAAGTCGGTACCACACTGTCTTTCATGTGGTCGTGCTGCCCATCCATATTTAAACCCGAAGTTGGCCCCAAGGTTGAATCCGATGCTGGAGAACCCGCATCTCCTAAGGCTGCTGCTGTACCAATAATCGCAATGGTTGCTGCAGGGCTAAAACCGAACTGCAAACATAAAGGCACATAAATAATCGCTAAAATAGGCACGGTAGAGAAAGATGAGCCAATCCCCAAGGTGATTAACAAACCAATCAATAACATTAAAAATGCAGCCAAAGCTTTGCTATTGCCAATCCATTCCACCGACGCTTCTACCAAAGCAGGCACTTGATTAGTCGCTTCAATCACTGAAGCGAAACCTTGTGCAGCAATCATAATAAAGCCGATGAGTGCCATCATA
The DNA here is from genome assembly GCF_041464035.1 of Acinetobacter sp. AL9. Classification (NCBI taxonomy): domain Bacteria; kingdom Pseudomonadati; phylum Pseudomonadota; class Gammaproteobacteria; order Moraxellales; family Moraxellaceae; genus Acinetobacter; species Acinetobacter sp. AL9. The sequence continues at coordinate 10,191 of NZ_JAYFSK010000066.1, forward strand.
CGCATACCTGTAATGATCACATCATCTGCTTCTTTCCATTTGAAAATTCCCGCACAGCTTAAAATGGCAACACCCACCAAACCTGCCAGAATCATCGAATCTGAATACAATTGCACCGCCAAGGTTGCAATAATCGCAAACACTGCCATCCACAAGGTAAATTTTGCAATCTGAGGCGCTTGTAGGGTTGGCGCTGCGGTGTTTGCATTGAGCTCACTCGAAATGCTTTGGGTACGCTCTATTTGCACATCTTGATAATGTCGAGGCTTACGATAGCTCACAAACAACGCGATCAATAGACCTATGAACATTCCAAATACAGGAATAAACATAGCAGAAGGAATATCTTCATTTTGAATGGCAAAACCATACGGAGCACCAAAGGTGTTGATATTGTGCGCCAAAATATCATTCAGGAAGATTGCACCAAAACCGAAAGGAACAAACATATAGGTGGCAACCAAACCAAAAGTCAGCAAACAAGCCACTGCACGACGGTCTAAGTTTAAATGATTGAAAACACTCAATAAAGGTGGAATCAATACAGGAATAAATGCAATATGTACAGGAATTAGGTTTTGTGAAAATACCGCTGCCAAAGCCACAGTAAAATAAATCAGATATTTAACGCGGTTCTGTACCTTAGTATTACTGCTACCTGTTAAAGTGCGAATCAGCTTATACGCCAATAAGTCTGGCAAACCTGAACGTGCCAAAGCCAAAGCAAATGCACCTAAAATACCGTAAGCAAGAGCAATTTTAGCGCCACCACCTAAACCATTATTAAACGCATCTAAAGTGCCTTGTAAGCCTAAACCAGCCAGTAAACCACCTGAAACTGCACCAATAACCAAGGCAAAAACCACAGGCACACGAGCCAACGACAATCCGAACATGATTGCAATGGCAGCAAGAATTGCGAACATAAGAGATGAAAATTCGGCGGATTCAAGCGGCAAGTGCAACAGTATAAAAACCAGCCATAACTTCACTCGGTGTATACCAACCTAGGGTTTTTCTAGGACGATGGTTGAGTGCAAATTCTATCTGCTCTATTTGTTCGTTTGA
>NZ_JAYFSK010000067.1:0-11061 GCF_041464035.1 Acinetobacter sp. AL9
CTATTTAAGTGATGTGCTGAAAAGGCTGCCGACGCATAAAGCGACCCAAATAGAAGAATTACTGCCACATCGCTGGAAATCCAACTCAAATTAAAAAATAGGCATGGGGTTCAGCGGACGCTTACGTTAAAACTTGGCAATGGGGTTCACCGGATGCTTACTTGCTATCTGCAAAATGGGTGTATGCACTAGAAACTTACAATAAAAAACTTTACCAATTTTATACCAAAATATTTAAATCTAAGTGAGGAACAAAATAACTGCTATCACACCGTGTGAATCCCAAAATCATTATTTATCCAAATTGAACAATTGATCTATGTACCCACTTTTTACAGCATATATAAAGCTACCTAATTTTGGAAATTCAACTTCTACTAGAACATTACTTTTATTAGCAATAAAAAATTGTTCTATGATTTCTTTGTTATTTATAGACTCTATCTTAAATTCTATTCTTTTGCTATTTGGACCACTTATATACACGTAATTACGTGAATGATCGCGCAGTTCTACAAAACCGAATTTAATTGTACAGTATTTAGTTCCTGTAAATTCTTTGCCACAGGCTACCGCTTGTCCTAGCAACCCTTTAGCCTTCCGCAATATTCCTTTTTCATTTAATATAGTCTCAAGTGCAGCATCAGCCCGCACCGACAACTCTTGCTGATATATTATCTCTATAGAAATTGGAACTAATTTAGAATTCTTTTGATCTTTTAACTCTAAATTAATAGAACTACTAGAATTATTAATATCATTCCTAGAACTAGATATAGAATTTTGTTTTGAAACTTGGTTGTGGAGGTTGGAAACTGGCGTAACTCTTGTGTCCGTGTAGCTTTTTTTTTTAAGTGAATTTCTGAGAGTTTAACCTCTTTAGCCTCAACTAATAATGTAAATCTAAACTTATACTCGTCTTCATTTACAAGTTGAGTATTTTCCAGCTCTTTTTTAGATTCAATATAATTTAAATGAAGTGCTGACTGCATTTGAACAGACTCTTTCATTTGCAAGATCGACTTACAGCGTTGATAAAAAGCAATTTGAGATTGCTGTGAGCCAATGTAGCTATTGCTTAGCTGTACAACTTCAAGCCCGACATCCTTATACGAAAAATCATACAACCACTGCTTAAATCTACTTTGTAATTGTGCTTTATTTTGCTCTGAACTTGCGAAATATGTATCAATTTCATCTATGCTAAATAAACTATCCAAACAGCTTTGTAATTTAGTTTTAGATTCAGAATCATAAATTGCTTGTGTCCACGCTTGCATAAATCCAAGTAGCTGCGGAAGCTCAGACTCAAGTACAGGCTTAGTATCTTCTAAAATAAACGTATACCGAATCGGTGTATTAACTTTGTCTACCCGAGAGCTATTCATCCCACTTAAATAGATTCGCCATTGTTGGTTAGTATTACCTTCCACAATGACAGTAGGGTGTTCAAAGCTTGTATATTCCTTATAAGCCATCCACCAACTATCTTTAGGACTATCACCTAAAAATTGATAATCTTTCATCACACTACGAGTTTGGATATATATATTCATTTTTATCAACTTATTATACTAAAACCGAGGTACGATTACTAAAAGACTGATTACCAATGTCCTCAATGATCTCTTTCAATTTCTTTATTTGCTCTGATTGTTCTTCTAGTTTTTTAGTTAATTTGTCTACCTCTCCATATAGCCTTGTAGTTTTTTTGGCACGTTCTGTTTCTACTCCCCAAAAGCCCCAGAAATCATCCCAACCATTTTCTGCATCTTTAGCTTTTTGAGCTTCTTTATCCACATTTGATAAATCGGCAGAAGTAGAATCAAGTTGAATTTTTTCACGAATTTCTTGTGCTTTAAGTAAGTTTTTAAATAGTGTAATAAAAATATCTTCTCCGCCCTTACGTTTAATTTTTGGACTTTTACGGATAGCATAATCCGCACTAAAGCGTAAAAAATTACTTTCTTTATCGTGATCCCATTGACCATTAATAATTTCAACACAGCCTATTGTATCTACTGCTGTATAAATAATATTAAGTGCAGAGTTTTGATTATGCTCAAATTCGTTTTGCGCAGACTCAATGACCTCGGCATAATATTTTTCTACCAACCTCTTCAAATCGTCACTTTTATCTTTATTAGAAGTAAAGCCATTATCTGTAAAATAAGATTCACACTTTACTGGTGCAAAAATAATTGTCGATGGTTCATTTGCATGTTCATGATTACGATATTTTGCCCAATCTGTAATAATTTCTTTGATTTCTTCACTATGAATATTGTACTCAATCGCTCCCTGTTGCTTAGGGGCTATTGCTTCCATGAGAACTGGTGACTCAACAGGAATAATCACAACAGAACTACTGTGAATAAACTTTTTACACTCTTCCCAGTCATTTTGGCGCTGTTCAGGACGATTAGTTGGGTCAATCCACCCACCTGGGAAATCTAAAAGGGTAAAATTAAGCAGTGACTCATTAGCCCCGTCAGTTAAAGAAAATCTAAATTTGGTGGGTTCCTGCGTACCAGCAACAGCACCAGAATTAAAACTACCAGCATTCAAAGAACTCTTTAACTCTTTGGCATGAGTAGATAGCTTTTTTTCAGTTGCCAAGTCTAACGTCTTCAAATTTAGTGCTGTTCCTACTAATACCTCTTCTTTGGTACTACCAAGTATGGATGCAACTAGCGAAGTTTTACCAACGCGTGTAGGTCCTAGCATACTGATTTTATATTCCAGCTCACTCATTTTTTTAAATTCTCTTTTCTATAGCTACTTAAATTGAGTTTTTATAACCATTGATAAATATTATTAACACATGACTTTAATTTACTTACACGTGCGTTAGATGCATCAATTTCACCAAAGTGGTTAGGCCATATTTCATGACTATACGAGTGTGCTAATCGCTTAAACTCTCTCTCACTATCTCCCGATCGAATTAATTCATCCTCAAACTGTTCGGCAGCGGCAAATAAAACTAAGTTCGGCAGACGTACTTCCTCTAACAAAGCCTTTTTCGTATCGTAGGCTGCTTTCTTAGCAAGATTACTCATTTGTTGGTATAAATAATCTGCATCACCAACATCACCAACAAATTGGATTTCTTGTTCTCCCTCTGCATTTTCAATTTGATAATTCAGATTATCTAACTGTGCGCGTACACGAGGGTGGAATTGTGTACGGTATTCTAATTTTAAGGCCAATAAATTTTCTGTAGCCGTCGATAACGTCTCGCAAGGTTCATTTGCCTCTGCTAAACATTTAGCAAAATATTCTATTGCCTCTTTTTCAGTTTTATTATCCAACAAGGCACCTAGATTTTCTCCTAAAGTTTCAGCTACTTGTGCAAATAACTCCTTAAGTAAAGTATCATTAAAATAGTTATCTAATTGGCAATATTGTTTACTAATCTCCACTCGAATACGGTTTAACTCATCAACAGCAAATCGCCCATTATTGCGATCTCGCTTAGTTATTTTAGAAGCATTTTTCTTCCAAGCTTCTAAACCGTCCGCTTGTGAATTAAATCCATTATTTATCCAACTAATAATGTTCTGTGATATAAGTTCTACTCGATCAACAAACTCAGCACCATCATCAGATTTAGCTTTATGTTTTAGACTTAACACCATATCCGTTAATTGTTCTGATAATTCATTTCTCAAATCAGTCGCTAAATTGTCTATTTCTTCACGTAAGCTACCGCTATAACTGATTTGTTGAATAGCCTGCGTTAGATCATTCAATAATATTTTTATCTGACTCTCAACCGTACTATATTGGCGTAAAGTACCTTCAATAATTTGCTGATCCATTACTCCTAAACGTGATGCTAGATGCTCTAGCACTGGATTTAATACGTGTGTTTGCACACTCTGTACATCAGCATTATCAGCTTCAATAATATTGTATAAAGAACCATCTTGACCTTCGTTGGCCTCTCTCTTTATATGGTCACGTAGCGATATAATTTGCTGTTGGTTTACCCCACCTGTATTGATTAAAATAAATACAAAATCTTTACGGCTTTCAATATAGCCTCGAGCTTCATCTAATAAATCAGTAGCTTTACCATCTTCCGCCCCCCAATACCCCATACCTTCTAGCGGACGCTTAACTAAAATTACTAAATCAATATCATTTTTTAGTCCTTGGACATGATGTCTTTCCGCATCAGCTGCTAATTCACCTAAACCAGGTAAATCAATAATACCTAAATTATTCACTTCAACCGTTGGGAAAGAGCACTCGATTTTCGCTTCTTTGACCGCTAAGTATTTACGTATATGTTGTCCCGATTCCACTTGTTCATTTGTAGGATAGGCTACATATTCACGTAGTTGATCGAGCTCAAAAATTTTTTCTCTTTCTGAACTTTCTAATAAATCACGATAAGAAGCAAAAGAACGATGCATTTCATTCAAACGATTCAATAATGCTGCTTTCGATGGATTTTCTTGTATAGCTTCTGCTAGCTCTGCAATACGCTGTGGATATTGCATGTTTTGAAATTCTTGTGCTGTTTTTGGCAATTTATCTAATAATTGTAATTCTTTATGGTAAGGCTGTAAGACACTATCTCTAAATGAGGCAAAATCATGAAACTCAATTATTGCTCTATGCTGAATTGGATTATGATAAATTTGGCTTCTCACAGCAGTAACTGGTAATCCAGAACCCGTTGGAATTTGTTGTTCACCTAAACCAGAAATTTTTTGCAATAATGTGCTTTTACCGACCCTTGCACGGCCACTTACACCAATATTAATTGTATTTCGACTAAATCTTTGTTTTAACCAAGATAAATCAGCAAGCACATTGGGAATTTTATTATCAATACTCTCTATTGAAATATTTCTCAACAAATGGGCTAAATCATCTGGTAAAGCATGCTCTTGAAGTATTGAATGCGTCACCTGATTCAAATGCTTTAAATCACTTGAAATTTTATTCCAACGCTCAATTTCAGCTTCAACTTTAGGTAACTGATTTTTACGATTATCTAAAATTATTTTGATCTGATTCTGCATGTTTATAACCCTTATATTTCTATTATTTAAATTTTTTCTCTAAATCTTTAGCAATCGACCATCCAGTTGCTTCAATAAGTGCAAGTGTCATTGCAGGGGCAACAACTTGTCCAGCTCCTGGTATAAATTTTGAAAGCTCTTTTGCTACAACCTTCATAGGCTGTTTTAAAATCGTTCTCTTTAAAGTTAGGACCGTTAGACCTTTAGCCGCTTCTTGACTGAGATTACCACCAAAAACAGCAGCAAGGCTCATTGTCATAGCAGTCATTGCAATTATATCTGTAGCAACCCCTAAGCCCGGTACGGGAATTAGGTTTCCACCTGCCGCAGCCACAGCTGCAGTATGAATGATTTGATGACATCTTTTTTCTTCAAGTTTATTCATTTATATATTTTTTAAATTTACCAAGAAATTTGAATAAAATATAACATAGTGTTTAATAGATCTCTTGCATAAATCAAAAAACGATCTACCTTTTGCTGTTTATTTGTACCAAAGATATTGAAACATTCGGGCATAATCTTTGTATGAAATACATTAGACTTCCTTCATAAATCATTTTTCAATCAATTTAATTGTTTATCTTTCACCCAATCTAAATTGTATATGCCAGCAAGTAAATTAAACCGCAGGTTTAATCTTTTACGACGATTTCTATATACACAAGATAAAATCTTAAAACATTTCATCCTTCCAAATACATGCTCTACTTGAATTCGTCTACGACCAATCTCTCTATTTAACTTTTTTAATTCAGAATCTAGTTTTTCAGTTTTCTTTGCTTTAGATGGCATAAGGCATCCAAAACCCAATTTCTTTATCCCTAAATACCCCTTATCAACGATAAAAAAGGGCTTAAATTTTAATTTCCTCATGCTTTTTTTAAATATTTTAAAATCATGCATGCTTCCATGACTTCCACATACACTTAGTATTTCACCTGTTGTATAGTGCATAGATAGCTGAAATTTAAAGGTATGTCGCTTTTTTTTACCGCTATACCATTTCTTCTGTTTTTTTTGGACGTTGAACTAATATTTCAGTTGCATCAATCACAACAACTTCCCAATCCATTTCATCTCGATTAGGAAGTTGTTTTGGTAAGTTAAATTTTCCAGAACGGATTAAGGTATCTTCAATAACACGTGTTATACGAATTGCACTCGTTTCAGATACACCGTAACTCATACCAAGATGGAAAAATGTTCGATATTCTCTCCAATATTCTATACATAAGAGCAAACGATCTTCCAACGGTAATTTATGCGGTCGTCCTTTACCAATATGACGAGGTAACTGCTTATTTAGCTCGGCCAACATGAGGTTAAATGTAGCCCAACTAACACCGGTAAGCCTACGAAACTTAACGTCTGATAATTTTTGAATATCTTTGAATTTCATCCAAGGATTATCCATTGAATTAAATAATTTTGCTGATTAATTTAAGATCAAATAAATTGTACGTTTTTTGATTTATGACGGAAGTCTATTGATTCAAAGAAGCTGAACCGTACTGGGTTTGTCGGAGACTTTTTTATTTAAGTTAGGCCACCTGACCTAACGGGTTAATCTTATCATAGTACATTGCTTCAAACTCAAAAGGTGATACATAACCCAGTGCACTGTGTACACGCTCTTTATTGAACCAATCTACCCAGTTTAGTGTCGCAAGTTGTACATCTGCTAAACCTTGCCAATCTGCTTTTAAATATTCAATCACCTCTGTTTTGTATAAGCCATTCACCGTTTCAGCCAAAGCATTATCGTATGAATCACCAGTCGTACCGACTGATGCTCGTAAATTTGCAGCTTCTAAACGATTGGTATAGCGAATGGAAAGATATTGCACGCCTCTGTCACTATGGTGAATCACATTCTTTGGCATGTCTCGAGCATGTAACGCTTGCTCAAGTGCATCGAGCACCATATCTGTATTCATCCGTGTCGATACTTTCCATCCAACAATTGCTCGTGAGAAGACATCAATAATAAATGCAGTATAAACCCAGCCTGAATGAGTTTGAATATACGTGAAGTCAGCGACCTGAGAAGCATTGCTTCGCAAGGGTCAGGATGATCTGCATTAAAATTGCGTTTTACTAAGTCATCTGCTCTTTTTTGATCATCTCGGCTACGGGTGGTTTGTTTATTCTTACCACGCCAAACACCTTGTATACCTAGCTTCTGCATCAATCGAGCAACTGTACAACGTGCGATAACATAACCTTCACGTTTCAATTGTTGCCAGACCTTACGCACACCATATCGACCTAAACTTTCTTTCCAAATACGTTTGATTTGCTCTGCATGATGTAAATCATGCAGAGCACGTTTCGCTCGATGTTCTGGGTTATCAACGAGATCTAAAGCCCGATAATAGGTCGAAGCTGCAATCGGTAAAATTCTACAAATCGCTTCAACACCATATCGATCTTTATTGTTCTGGATAAAATCCACCATTATTTGTGTGGGCGGTCGAGCTCCGCCTGGGCGAAAAAAGCGGCTGCTTTACGTAGAATTTCATTGGCACGCTTTAATTCTTTAATTTCACGTTCCATTTGCTTCATTTTTTCTTGGTCAGATACCTGTTGTACTTTGGCAGGATTTAGTTGATCCAGATGCTTTAAATACCAAACACGCAATGTTTCAGGAGTACAACCGATTTTAGGAGCAATAACTGTGATTGCTGCCCAAGTAGAAGGATAATCTTTTTCAGATTCAATTAGTAATTGAACCGCTCTTTCTCTAATTTCGGGGGTATAGTTTGGTTTTTTCATCGGAATAGTCTCTCAGAATATTGAGTCTCCGACAAACCCGGTACGGTTCACCCTAATAGACCACATTCCAATTTTTTTAAAATGTTATTAAGTAATTAAATATTTTATATCATTTGATATTTATACCTAAGCAATCTTTACTACAGGATAAAATGGCTTACCCCATGTTTTATCATGAGAATGATTTAACATCACTTTCAACATTTCAGGAATTAATGTCGCTAGAATATTGCAGGCATCTTTAAGTTGAGCACGATTCACTGTACTATTAAAAGTTGCTCCGCCATGAATAATTTGATTACGTAAAGTATATAGATGATTAAAAACAGCAATGAGTATTTCAGGAGTATCTTTTTGGCTTAAAGCACTTAATGCCTTTTTCTTGTTTCGTTCAAAACTTTCGACCCAAATCTGTTCTGTGATTAAACCATTGTGATAATCCCAAAAAGGCTGAAAGGTAAATTGATTATTTAACAAAATACGGATGCTACCTGAGAAGGTATTCCAAACTGAATAATAAATTTTCTGTTCTTTATCTAAATAACAAATCCGATAGATAAATTGTACAAATGCCCCCTTATCCGCACTGCGTAAATCTGCACCTAAATCTTTCGCATAAACAGCATTAAAACCAATCCACAGAAAAATAAACTGTGAATCAAAGTCCTGTTCTTGTTTGGCCTGTTCTGCTCGCTGTAACCAGCTTAATGAACGATGGATACGTAAACGAAAATCTTCATTAAAGTGTTCACGGTTTTGTTTAAAGGTTTGTTGGATATCTGAAAGCATGTTTGTTTCTCAAAGCAAAATGAAAGTGAAAATAGGTTGCTTACCCTACAGTAAACAACCACAATCTATTGAATTAAATACTTAATTGAATGATACGATTGTTATTGGTCTGCTGGCGATGAACATCATCCAAACTCTGCGCTGTACAGATTTCAATTTCATTTGGTGAAAGTACTTTAGCAAATACCTTATGACCTTGCACATTACCAGATAATCGTAAATTTTGTTCAAACACACCTTTATCACCACGCTTAACTTGATTTTCAAGCGCTGCGCTAGATGAAGTTGTATAACCCATAACCAACACGCCATTGAGTGGCTTACCGAGTTCCGCCCACTCCTGATAAGTCTGTCCACGATGAATTGCCACTTGCAAAGTATCTCGTCTAAATGCACCAATAAAGTATTGGAATGGACTATCGGTATTATCCTCCGCAGCATGGTTGACAACTTTTAGTGTTTCCCCTGGACACAAACGTAACAACCCCAACGCCACACCTGTTTTTGCTGTTGGTGCATAAGCATTTTTAGGATCAGCATCTAAAGGTAAATGAATTTCCAGATCAGGTAATTCTTCAAAAATCTCTGCTAAATCTGCCAATAACAATTGATGTAAGGCTTTAGATTTCTCATCATCCAAACGTCCTAACAGGCCTAATACCATCCGTGATCGACTTGAGTTTCCAGCTAAAAGAATATGAATCAGCTCAGGTAACTTTTGATGCTGCTGTTTAAAGGCAACATTCATGGCAATAAAGAAGTCTTTTAAACCCTGACGAATACGATTTTCCAAAAACTTAATCAGTTCATCCTGTTTAATTGCGATCTCACAGTCTACAGTTTGCCCATCTTTATTAATCAGTTTAAACGTTTCTGTTCCTTTAGAATCAAGATCAATTTTTCCAGCTTCCCATAATGGTCTTAGTTTAGACATCATTAGCGTGGTATTGGTATAAGCAGCCTGTGTTTGTGCGATGAGTAGTTCTGAACCTGCAAAAACTTCTGCATCCAATGGCTTAGTAAATGCAATTTTCTTTTTATTACACTCGCTGCTATTCGCTTGAAATACCAGATATGCTAAGTTTTCTAGTAAGTTTTCACCACCCAAAAATTGGTCACCTGATGAACCAAAATGTTCAATGACATGATCCCATCCCTCATCATGTTCGTCGTCATTTGGATTACGATAGAAACCATAGTCAAAATCGGTTGTGCCACCACCAAAATCAAATACGGCATAGGAAACACCACCATCATCAGGTTCAATTTCCAGACGCTCTAATGCCGCAGCAGCAAAAGCAGCAGGTTCAGAAGCCAGCTCTTCCACACTAAACTCATTAAAGCGTTCATCATAAATCAATGATTCAGGCAAACTACGTTGTAGTCCTCGGCGAAATGCTGCCAATATTCGGGCTTTCACCTCATTGGAATATTTCACAGGAAAAGTTAAATAATAGTTGAGGAAGATACCCCTTTCTCGCCAGTTAATGGTCATTCCCAAAAACCACGCATAAACTTCGATTGGGTCAAGTTGTGGGTAATCTTTACCGATTTGAATTGGCTGACCTTTGACAGGATTATATTCAGTTAAAGGTTGTAGTTGATATTCATACTCTTGTTGGTCACGTAAACAAACTTTCGCTGTTTGTTCATTCCGCAAAGCCCATTGTTTTAAGCGAGCAAAAATACTACTCACCACTTTGGTATTACTATTATTATTGCGTAATGCGGCTCTTGCCTCATGTGAACAATGGATATTATCCCAATCAACCAATGGACGGTAACTTTCGCTCTGCCATTCATTCAAAAAGTTTTGTAAATCTAAAAATTCTAAAACAGTCGGGTTTTCATATTGTTGGTCAGTAATTACATCTTTGGCAAAATCTTTTTCCTGCATCCCAATACGCAATAATTCATCTTTACCATTTTTACGAATGGCAACCACCGTACTACTTGTACCAAAATCAATTGCGACATTGGCTTCCCGAATATCCAAAACGGGGTTACGATCACGGCAGAATTGTTTGGACTGAACCTTTGTATATTTACCCTGTAAAGCTTTATTTACCACTCCTAGATAAAGTTCAATCCCTTCCGATGTACCCGAAATATAGTATATCCAACAATAATCGGGACAATCTAAACAAGCAATTACATTTTCAAGGTCTTGTCGTAATATTGCTTCTTCTTCGGCAGAAAGCTCAGTAATACGAAAAAAACGAGCATTGCCATTATTAAGCTCAAATTTTTCATCCCATTGGTGTTTATTCAGGCTTAAAATTGGAGTATTACTCCATCCTTGTGTCTGAGATAATTCCCGAATAAAAGTAAGCTGTCATTAAAAAGTAAACATGTATTCTTTTCCGAATTGGTTTGATACTCTCTCCACCCATTGCTCTATTTTATCAGCTGTCATGACTTGAAAATCTCGCCAATAATATTTCATCTGCTTCCA
>NZ_JAYFSK010000068.1:0-11045 GCF_041464035.1 Acinetobacter sp. AL9
CTATTTAAGTGATGTGCTGAAAAGGTTACCGACACACAAAGTGACCCAAATTGAAGAATTGCTGCCGCACTGCTGGAAACCTAAATCGAATTAAAAAATAGGTATGGGATTCAGCGGACGCTTACATTTAAAATCAACAAATGACTATTGTACGGCATAAAAAAAGAGCCTCCTTTGAAGCTCTTTTCAATCTTTTGCAGACTTAGCACAATGTGCAAACCCACTCAAATGAACTATTACTTACGTGCCTGCACTCGGTTGGTAATTAAAGTACCAACTCCATGATCGGTAAAGATTTCCAGTAAGGTTGCATGCGGCACACGACCATCTACAATATGTGCGCTGATTACACCGCCTTTGACTGCATCCAATGCACAGCCAACTTTAGGAATCATACCGCCATAGATCACACCAGTATCAATCAAACGATCCACTTCCTGCGTAGTCAAACCGGTCAATAAGTTTTTATTTTCATCTAGCACACCAGTAATATTGGTGAGTAGAATCAGTTTTTCTGCACCTAATGCTTCTGCAACTTTACCAGCCACCAAGTCGGCATTGATGTTATAGGTATTGCCTGTATCATCGACACCTAAAGGTGCTATGACAGGAATAAAGTCGCTGCTGGTAAACATTTCTAAAACGTCAGTTTTTACCCCAACCACTTCACCGACTAAACCAAGGTCAATCTGCTCGACTTCGCCTGTTTCGGTGGTTTTTTGCATCAATAATTTTTGTGCACGAATCAAATTACCATCTTTACCTGTCAAACCAATGGCGCGACCACCATGTTGGTTAATCAGATTCACAATGGACTTGTTCACACTACCACCGAGCACCATTTCCACCACTTCCATGGTAGCAGGATCGGTCACACGCATGCCGTCAATACGGTCAGACTCGCGTCCCAATTGCTTAAGCATAGAATCTACTTGTGGGCCGCCACCATGCACGACAATCGGGTTTAATCCGACTGTTTTAAGCAGCACAATGTCACGTGCAAAAGAACTTTCCAGCTCAGGATCAGTCATGGCATTGCCGCCATACTTTACAACAAGGGTCTTGCCCGCAAAACGTTGAATATACGGCAAAGCTTCGGTCAAAATTTGTGCTTTGTCGATACCAGTCTGTTGATGTGGCATTCGCCTCTCCTTATTGAGCATCTAGAATGTCTTGGGCGATTTCAGGGTATCGCTCACTTAACATGGAAACAAATGTATCGCGAATATCATTCAGTCGTGATGGATTATCGGCATCAAAACGCACCGTAAAATATTCGCCTGTATTGGATGCTCGAATAATGCCAAATCCATCTTCAAAATCAAGTCTTACACCATCTATTTTACTTAATTCTGCACCACTGCGATGGCTAGAACTTTCAACATCATTTAAAACCGCACTCGGTTCAATATTCCGTGTGCTGATATACGTGTCTTCAGTGCAGCAACGCTCAGGGTATTTCTGCATCAATGCCGAAAGGCTGCTGTAATTACTGTGGCTTAAATATTCCAACACGCGCAGCGCTGCGTAAATACCATCGTCATAGCCAAAACCACGTCCATCATTGAATACATAATGTCCTGCGTATTCGCCACCGAACACAGCCTTGCCTTGCGACTGCGCCAAATAACGCCGCAAGAAGGTACTGCCCGTGCGAATCATCACCGCTTCGCCACCCAAATCACGCACGGTATTGCGCACCATAGTGGAGCATTTTACATCAAACACCACTTGATGCTGAGGGTGAGTTTTTAAACACATTTCTGCAAATAAAGACAGCAAACGATCTGCTGAAAGCACATTGGCATGTTCATCCAAGAGGACGACACGATCACCATCGCCATCTAAAGCAATGCCAATGTCCGCCTGATGTTCACGCACCGCAGCTTTTAAATGTTGTAAGTGTTTTTCTTGTGATGGATCGGGTGCATGTTCTGGAAAATGACCATTGGCTTCGCAGCGTAAAGCAATCACCTCACAGCCCATTTTTTGCAAAACCAAAGCAGCGCAATGACCTGCCGAACCATACATCCCATCTAAAACCACTTTAAAAGTGCCCGCCAGTTGAATATCGTTCAACATTGCCTGCTGATATTGCTGACACGCATCTTCAATAAATTCATGTGAAATGTTGGTGGCGTGTTGTGAGGCGATGGATGGTGCTGCATCGGTATTTAAATAATATGGCGCTGCATCGTGTGCCACGTGTTGAATCATTTCAGGGGTTGGCGGTTCGCCCTGCACAATCCATTTAATGCCGTTGTCTGATTTTGGATTATGACTGGCCGTAAGCATAATGCCATTGCCTGCCGTGTGTCGTGCCATAAAATACAACATCGGGCTAGAACAACAACCCACCATCGTCACTTGAAATTGATGGGCAAGAAAGACTTGGCGCATAATTTCAGCATAAGCGGGGCTATTTAAACGCGCATCATAACCAATACTAATTTGAGTTTGCTTTTCTTGTTGATATTGTTGCACCAATCCTTGTGCAATGGCGTGTACCAATTTCGCGGTCAGCACAGTTTCTTTGCCACGAATGTCGTAAGCGCGAAAAATATGCTGAGGAAAAAGTGTTTGTGGATTGTTCATAGGCTTACAACTACAAAGATGAGCCAACATAAAGTGAATAAATCTTGGCTCGAGATATTTTGAAAATTCTAATTAGATTTTTTAATAGATGTGCAATGGTCTCATCAGAGCTAGTGATTTACTTGTCATTATTAGTACATCTTTCGTTACTTTTCAAGAATTGTTGGTAAAGTTTCAGATAAAACTTTACCAAACGATATAGGCTGAAACCTAAGTAACTTAGTTTTTGCCCGTATGCCCAAAACCACCTGCACCACGTTCGGTGGCAACAAATTCATCTACTTGTTCAAACTTGGCCTGTACCACAGGAACCAAAACGTATTGCGCTAAACGCTCACCAGGTTCTAAGCTAAATGCTGTTTGGCTACGGTTCCACACCGAAACCATCAATTCACCCTGATAATCTGAATCAATCAAACCCACCAAGTTCCCCAACACGATGCCATGTTTGTGACCCAAGCCTGAACGCGGCAAAATCATGCCTGCAAAACCTGTATCTTGAATATAAATCGCTAAACCTGTTTTGACCAATACTGTTTGACCCGGCTCAATCACGGTGCTGCTGTCTACACAAGCACGTAAGTCCAACCCTGCCGAACCTGCGGTTGCATAAGTTGGCATTGGCCATTCTGTGCCTAAACGTGAATCTAAGACTTTAACTTGAACTTTCATGAAGTTTATCCTGTTTTTAAATTTTCAATGTAATTTCGATATAAATTATGCCCTTTGATGCTGTACTTGCATCAACACCGCTGAATGTTTTTCAGCGCTTAATCAGAGCACGTAAATTTTCCAAATAATGCTGTGCCTGTAATTTCGGATCGACATCACCGGCTAACTTTTTCTTACGTCCGAGCCATTCCAATTCATCTTGTGGTAATTCATCCAAAAAACGACTTGGGGTCATTTGTTTCATTTGCCCACCTGCTTTGCGCTGTTCTGCCAAAGTAATGGTTAAGCCCTGACGTGCACGAGTAATCCCGACGTACATCAAACGTCGTTCTTCCTCGACGGTATCTGCCACAATCGAGTTTTTATGCGGTAAAAGTTCTTCTTCCAAGCCAATCAAATACACATACGGAAATTCCAAACCTTTGGACGCATGCAGAGTTAGCAAATTGACTTTATCGGTGTCTTCTTCTTCCTGTTGCTGTTCGAGCATATCGAGCAGCACCATTTTACGAATCACACTTTCAATATTTTTTTCATCGACATCTTCAGCGCGGTTAATCAGACTTTGGATGCTGCTATACAGCACCTCAATATTATCTAGCTTGGTTTTTTCCTGCGCAGGTGTAGCCGCTTGCTCTTTAATGTAGTCGATATAGCCTGCTTCGAGCATCATCTGGCGGATGATTGGCACAGGTTCATCATCTTCCAATAAATTACGGGTAAAATTACCAATAAAATCTGAAAACTCTGCCAACTGCGTCGTGGCTTTTTTCGGAATTGCCATGGTTAGGCGCTGATCACCTGCGGCAGCCAATAATGACAAATGGTTTTCTTGTGCAAACAGCCCTAGTTTTTCCAAAGTCACAGGACCAATCGCACGTTTAGGCGTATTAATAATGCGCAAGAATGCGCTGTCATCTTCAGGATTAATAATCAAACGCAAATAGCTCATAATGTCTTTGATTTCAGCGCGCGCAAAGAACGATTGACCACCGGAAAGCTTGTACGGAATTTGCATTTGGCGTAATTGGGTTTCCAAAATGCGCGCCTGAAAGTTACCACGATACAAAATCGCATAATCTTTCCAGCTTTTGCCATTCATCAGTTTATGCGTGAGTAAGTCTTTAACCACACGTTCTGATTCATCATCATCGTTACGGCAAGTGATCACCCGAATCACTTCGCCATGACCTTTGTCTGACCAAAGTTTTTTATCAAAAATATGTGGATTATTGCCAATGACGGTATTGGCCGCTTTTAAAATGCGACTGGTCGAGCGATAGTTTTGCTCAAGTTTAATCACTTTTAAATTCGGGAAATCATCTTTCAGCAAGGCCATATTTTCAGGCTTGGCACCGCGCCATGCGTAAATCGATTGGTCGTCATCACCTACCGCAGTGAACTGCCCCATCACCCCCACCAATAATTTCACCAAGATATACTGTGCGGTGTTGGTATCTTGATACTCATCGACCAATAAATAACGGACACGGTTCTGCCATTTGTCACGCACTTCAGCATTTTCTTGCAAAAGTCGTGTTGGCATTACAATTAAATCGTCAAAATCTACCGCGTTATAGGCACGTAAATTACGTTCGTAAAGTTGATATAAATGTGCAAATTGGATGTCTTCTGGCGTTTCGCACGTGGTATGTGCCTGCTCTGGTGCAATCAGATCGTTTTTCCAATCTGAAATCATCTTCATGGCTTTGGCAATCAGTTCCTTGCTTTCTGCACCCGACAAATTATCGCGGTGCATTAAATCCATCAGAATACGTTTGCAGTCATCGGCATCCAAAATAGAGAAGTTGGCTTTTAACGGCGTGTGTTTTAATTCAAGACGCAATAAATTCAGACCAAAGGTGTGGAAAGTCGAAACCGATAATCCTTTAGCTTCTTCACGTGACAATAATTTGGTCACACGCTCTTTCATTTCACGTGCTGCTTTGTTGGTAAAAGTCATTGCTGTAATACGATGCGCAGGAATCCCGCAATGCTTAACCAAATAGGCAATTTTTCGGGTAATCACCGAAGTTTTGCCTGAACCCGCCCCTGCAAGCACTAACAAGGGTCCTTGAGTGTATTTCATCGCTTCAAGTTGCTTGTCGTTTAACTGACTTGCCAGTGACATAGTATTTCCTCTATTTCGGTTCGAGCTCGATTATAGTCATCTCCGCCAAAGATGACTAATCTAAAATGCTACTTTAGACGTCATTGTCTATTTGCTGAGTAGACCCTAGAAATTGCTTGCATAAAAAAACCGCCCGAAGGCGGTTCTTTACAATCTATACAATGCCAGATTATTGGATTGCATAAATGCTGATTTCTACACGACGGTTTTGCTCACGACCTTCTGCGGTAGCATTCGATGCGATTGGGTTTGCAGCACCGTGACCTTGTGCATTAATACGTGAAGTTGATACACCACGGCTAGCCAAGTAGTTTGCAACCGATTGTGCACGTGCTTGTGACAATGGAATGTTGATTGAGTCATTACCAGTGCTGTCGGTATAACCAGTCACTAAAATACCGCTCTTGTTATCTTCAGTTAGCGTTTGCGCAACTTTGTTCAGCGTTGTATAGAAGTTAGGTTTGATGTTTGATTTGTTGGTATCAAACGTGATGTTACCAGGCATAACCAAACCAACAGAACCATCTGCATTACGGTTTACTTCTACACCAGTACCCGCCATTTGCTGACGAAGTTGTTTTTCTTTATTGTCAAGATAAACACCCGCAGCAGCACCCACTACAGCACCAATTGCCGCAGCGCGGTTATTTTGTGCGCTTGTATTTGCATTGCCTTTAGAAATACCATAACCCGCAGCAGCACCAATTACTGTGCCTAACGCTGTTTTGTCATATTCCATACCACCAAGGTTGTTACCAGTCGATTGACAACCTGTTAATACCATTGCCCCTACAACTGCTGTCGATATTACTAATGCACGCATGGCATGCCTCCTTACTTGTGTTTTGTTGTACAGGCTGAATATTGAATGAAAAAATATACTTAGACCATTGATTTTTTGTTAATAAAAAAACTTTTACTTACAAATATACATGATCATGTACAAATCTGGGCATAACATCATCACAATTTCTACACACTTTCACTTCTACACTTTTTTATTTTAAAAACAACATTTATAGTGGAGTAATCTACAAATACGTGACGAATTGGACGATTTATCTTCAGGATTGATTTATATGTCATCGCAAGCAAAAAAACAGCCTTTATTAAAAAAAATCACAAAAGGACTCACTGTGGGTACAGTCATTACTGGCAGTACATTTTTTCACGGCCCTCCTGTGTTGGCTTTAGGCTTAACCAAACTGTTCAAGCAGTCAAGTAAGGTCGATGAAGCCAATATTCAAATTACCAACAGTTGGCTCAGTGTAAATAACTGGCTGATTGATCATGTGTTACCCAATACCCAATGGGATATCAGCATTGATGAAAATTTGCAGCTGAGCATGCAAGGTCGTTATCTTATGACCTGTAACCATCAAAGTTGGGTCGATACCACAGTAAATCAATACTTTGGTTTAACCCGCATGCCTTTGACCCGCTTTTTTACCAAGTGGGAGCTGATCTTTATTCCCTTTGTGGGTCAAGCCTTTAAAATTTTAGGCTTCCCAATGATGAAGCGTCACAGCAAAGCACAAATTGCCAAAAAACCTGAGCTGAAAGACCGTGATATGGAAGAAGCACGTAAAGCCTGCCAACAGTTGTTGAGTCAGCCCTTTACCCTGCTCAACTATTTAGAAGGCACTCGCTTTACTCAAGAAAAACATGATCAGCAGCAATCGCCATATCAACATTTATTAAAGCCTAAAGCGGGTGGTTTAGCGCTGGCTTTGAATATTTTGGGCGATCAAATTGATGCTTTGGTGGATATGACCATTGTTTACCCAGATGGTGTACCAGGCTATAGCGAGTTCTGGCTCGGAGAAGTTCCTCGCATTGCGGTAAATTTACGAAAAATCAACATTCCAGACTGGGTCTTGGGTGGTAATTACGAAGATGATGCTGAATACCGTGAGCGTTTCCAGCAATGGGTGCATGAATTATGGTTGGAAAAAGATCAGCTGATTGAATCCATGCAACAAAAACTTGCAGCTCCGACTGCATAACCATTCAGGTACGCCATGAAAAAGTCTGAAGAACCTGTCATCAAATCCTCTTTTCATCCCCTGCGTAAAGATTCATGGGGATGGAAAATTGCCTTGGCTTATGACTTGTTTTTGATGGGTTTAATCATCTTTAACTTGTTCTGTTTAAGTGCCAATGCCATTTTAATGAGTGATTTTGGCGAATGGTTGTTCGATTTTATTCGTCTACCTGAAATTTTACAGTTTTATCGAACAGAATTGCGCCCTTGGGTGGTGATTACCGAAGGCTGGTTTACCACGTTTTTAATTGTAGAGTTGGGCGTGCGTTGGGGTATTGCAATAATTTTCAAACATCATCAGCGTTGGTGGTTTTTCCCGTTTATTCACTGGTATGAAATTCTTGCAATTATTCCGCAATTGCGTTTTTTACGTTTATTACGTGCCATCGCGATTGGTTACAACCTGCATAGCCATGGCTATAAAGTCATTCCAGACAGTTGGTATAAACGCGGCAACTTTTACTACAACTTGCTAATGGAAGAACTGAGTAGCCGTGTGGTGCTCACGGTACTTAATGGTGTGCAACGTGAATTGACCACCAGTACCACTCACAAACAATTTATTGATGATTTGGTCGAGCATCATCGTCAATTACTCGCGATTGCCCTAGCCGATATTTTGCAGGAATCCTTAGGCAAAGAATTACAAATGCAGCGTCACATGATTGCGAAAAATGTCGGGTTGGTGGTGAATCAAGCCATTGAAGATACGCCTGAACTGACGCAATTGCTGCGCCTGATTCCATTGGTCGGTGGACGTATTGAACAGCAAATTCAAAGTATCGGACAGCGATTGGGCGAAAATATCACCCAAGGTTTAATTGAACCTTTTGCACAGCAGCATCAACAAGTACAAAATCCAACTTATCAAATGATTGCTGAAAAAATTAGTCAGATTGAGATTGAACATAATCAGCATATTGATAAATTAGTGGAATCGGCAATATTTGAAAGTTTAGAAGCGATTCGCAAACAAGTAAAAGTTAAACAATGGCAACAAATTTTAAATGAAGGACAACAACACGATATTTCATAAAGGTCTTTCGATAATTTCAGCTAAAACAATGTGAAATATTTTTAGTAACTGAACTAGAGAATTCACCCAATTTGTTCTAGGATTTGCTCTATTTATAAGATGACTTCAACAACCAGCAAAGTTAGAAGTGTTAAGGAATTATTATGGCTGACATACGGATAAAAGGCAGATTGGTCAATGCGATTCGCATTAGCTTAGACACCAATGATCATGATGCGATCCGCCAGCAACTAAGCCCAATGTTGCAAAAATCATTTCCACCAGGGGTTTTGGTGGTCATTGAAAGTTCAGTCGAACAAGAATTGATTGCGCTAATTCAATTGCTAATTAGCCTAGAAGCACAGCCAATTGCTGTGACTGAAGGCATTATGGCAGATCAGGCACGTGCTATTCAGTTCCCTGTCATCCCGCAAGACCGTCCATTGCAGGAAGTGAAAGCCACCAAAGAACAAGTGGTTGAAGTAAAACCTGAACCTGCGGCAGAACAGCAACAGACGGAAAATCAAGTCGCTGAAACTGCACCTGCTGTGGCGCATATTACGTCTTATCACGATGAAATTTTGCGTACAGGCCAATGCTTGGTACAACATCAGGGCGACATTATTTTAACCGCAGGCATTAACAGCGGTTCTGAAGTGATTGCTTCAGGAAATATACATATTTATGGTAGTGTACGTGGTAGAGTCATTGCCGGCGCGGGCGGGAATATTGCGGCACGAATTTTCTGTCATTCCCTAGAAGCAGAATTGGTATCTATTGCAGGCACGTATTGCGTGGCGGACGATATTCCTCAGCATGTGACTAAAAAACCTGTGCATATTTACTTAAATGATAACCAAGAGCTTGTATTTGAAGCTCTACAATTTTAATGTATAAATAATCACCAAAAATCCCCGAAAAAATATAGGGGAATTTAAACCATAACAGGAGTGGATTCGGTGGCGAAAATTGTTGTCGTAACATCAGGCAAAGGTGGCGTAGGTAAAACCACTACAAGTGCATCTTTTGCAACAGGTTTAGCCCTACGTGGTCACAAAACTGTTGTTATCGATTTTGACGTGGGTTTACGTAACCTTGACTTAATTATGGGTTGTGAACGTCGCGTTGTTTATGATTTTGTGAATGTATTAAATAATGAAGCGCGTTTACAACAAGCATTAATTCGCGATAAAGATATCGAAAACCTTTATATTCTTCCAGCTTCACAAACCCGTGATAAAGATGCCCTCACCGATGAAGGTGTGGCACGTATTATGGATGAGTTGGCACAAGAGTTTGATTACATTATTTGCGACTCACCTGCAGGGATTGAGCGCGGTGCCATTCTTGCAATGTACCATGCCGATGAAGCGATTATTGTGACTAACCCTGAAATTTCTTCAGTACGTGACTCTGACCGTATTATTGGTATGCTTGACAGCAAAACCAAAAAAGTAGAACAAAATGAAGGTCGTGTGCGTAAGCACTTGTGTATTACACGTTACAACCCAGAACGTGCCGATAAACAAGAAATGCTGACCATTGACGACATTTCTAAAGATATTTTGCGTGTACCAACTTTAGGCGTGATTCCTGAATGTAAGAGCGTACTTCAAGCATCTAACGAAGGTAAACCTGTCATTCTGTATAGCGATGCTGCTGCAGGTCAGGCGTATGATGACTTAGTTGCACGTTTCTTGGGTGAAGAACGTCCGTTTCGTCATATTGAAACAAAACCGAAAGGTTGGTTAGCACGGTTATTTGGAGCGTAGACATGGCAGGATTTTGGAGCAAATTATTTAGCGGTGAAGATAAGCCATCTAGCGCACAAACAGCAAAAGATCGCTTAAAAGTGATTGTTGCTTCTGAACAAGGTCTAGGTAAACGCTTAAGCCAAGACAAAATTGATCAGATGAAAAAAGAAATCATGCAAGTGGTAAACCGCTACGTGCGTGGTGTCGATGAACAACATATTCAAATGTCTGTGCGTTCAGAAGCCAATATTGAAATGTTGGAAATGAATATCAATTTGCCTGAAGAGCGATAATCTGAATACTGATTAGTCAAGCAAATTGAATCAGGGCAAAATAACACTAGTTATTTTGCCCTATTTTTTTCAAAAGAATATAAAGGAGATTGCCATGGCATTATCTCAACCTGCGACCTTTAACGAAGCATGGTCGGATGAACGTGTATTTGCCTATTTGAATCAACTTCCACCTGCAGGTGTGAATGCAGATTTTCACGTACTCTATCACGCATTTAAACACATGCGTCCAAGTGACTATGAACGTCTATTGACACAATTTGTTGCCGATGGTCGCGATGTCAATGCCACTAATCCTGAAGGTCAGCGTATTCACGATGTGATTGCTGAATTTCCACGTCAAAAAGATGGTTTTTTAGCAGTTTTAGCCAAGTTTGCTTAAACTGTTTAAACACAATCTCTGGCTAAATTCAGCGTAAGCGTCCGCTGAACCCCATGCCTATTTTTTAATTTGAGTTGGATTTCCAGCGATGTGGCAGTAATTCTTCTATTTGGGTCGCTTTATGCGTCGGCAGCCTTTTCAGCACATCACTTAAATAGG
>NZ_JAYFSK010000069.1:0-10572 GCF_041464035.1 Acinetobacter sp. AL9
AATTTTCTGACTTAAATTTCGCTCAAATAAACTTCGAGTAATTTAAACCAATCAATCAATGAAAATAATTTCGATCAATCAATCAGTAAAAATCCACACAAGTTGTTCTTCATAATCTCTTAATGATCTTCTCAATGCTTCGTCAGCATCAAGCTAGGTCGGCTATATTACGCTTTATTTCTAAAGTGTCAACTGGTAATTCAAATTATTTTAAACTTTCTTTCTAAAACCCAACTCAATCATTCTTAACCAAGTCATTGTTTTATCAGAAGTTTTAATCTGCATCACCGCCGATGGATGTGCATTATAGGTGAAATATTTCGCCTTGCAACCCCTCTTTTTAAGTTTTATAAGTTTTTTAGTCCGAACGGTTATTTATTCGGCAAAATCATTTAGATCTGTATTATTCTTGCTCAAAATTAGCAGTATGCTTATTTTCCAATATTAGCTACACTACTTTTATGTTCATTCGTGTTGTATTGAAATGACTCAAAATTTAAAAATAATAACCTTGCTGTCATTTGTAGCAATGCAAACACCTATTTTGTATGCTGCACCTGCATCAAATCTTTATAACACTACATTCTCCATTTTAGCGTATGCAAAATGGCAAGCTAGCACGCCCAAACTTTGTGTCGTAAATCAAGATAATATTGCACAACAATTCAAAAAACATGCCCCATTACATAATAAATATGACATTCAACCCATTCAAAGCCATGAAATATCTAAAAGTAATTGTCAAATATTAATTTTTTCTACGCTTTCTGCTGCACAAGAACAACATACCTTAAATACTCAAGTTCGATTTCCAGCCCTATCTATTAGTTTAAACAATCTGGAATGTGAAACTGGCAGCGCTTTTTGTCTTTATAAAAAAAATGATAACTATGCTTTTAAAGTCAACATGGAAAGCTTGACTCAATCTCAAGTGCATATTGATCCGCGTGTATTACTGCTTGCAAAAACATCGGAGTCAAACTCATGAAGCAGTTATACACTCCAATTACCTTGCATCAATTATTCACACGCGCACAACTCACTATCTTTGCTCTGACTTTTACAATTTGTTCAATGATTTTTCTGGTCATTTCAACCTACACCATGAACACCTTCGCAAAAAATAGTTTGCAAAGTTTATCTGCAGCATTAAATGAACGTATTCAACCGGCTGTTGTATTCAATGACCAAATAACACTGAACGAAATTCTGTCTGAACATACGCAGCGTTATTCTATTCGTTCAATTGAAGTACGCTCACCTAAACAGACACGTATTGCCTTTATTGAACAGCAAGGTCTAGAGCATTTTTCAATTCAGGCTTTATTGGACTATCTGTTTTTTAATCATCCTGTTCGGCTGAGTATTGACCATGATCAGCAAAACTATGGTGAGTTGGTGGTGTATGGAAACTCTAGTGACTTGGTCAGTTTTTTTTATAAAATCGTTTTAGGATTAATTTTCGGTTTTATTTTGCTTTTAATTGCTGTGTTTTGGTCAATTAATTCAATTTATCAATATCTCATGCAATCTTTAAGTTCTATTGTCAGCTCGGCACAGGAGATCAGTGCACAAAAAAATTATAAGCTGCGCGTTTCAAGTTCAGATATTCAAGAACTTCATGAACTGAGTTATGCCTTTAATGGCTTACTCAATGAGATTGAACAATCCCATAAGAATTTATTGGTTGAAAATCATAAACTGCAATTTCAGTCGCAATACGACAATTTAACGCAGTTGCCAAATCGTAATTATTTTTATGAAACACTGTTTAAGCTATTTACCCAGCCTTCTGCTACGGCTGCAGTATTTTTTTTAGACATTAATAACTTTAACCAAATCAATAACCAATTTGGGCATTTGACGGGCGATAATATTTTACGTGATTCATCACATTGTCTAATTCAGATTTTGCCCTCACATGCGTTTGTTGCGCGTTTAGGTGGCGATGAGTTTGCAGTAATCTTAACTGGCTCACACTCCACTGCAGAATTAGAGGATTATTGTCAAAAGATTCATGCTTGCTATACCTCTACATTTAAGTATGAACAGCAACAAGTTTCCTTAAATGTCAGTATTGGCGTAGCATTGATTGAATATGCAAAAACTCCTGAAAATTTAATTGCCGATGTCGATCGCGCAATGCTCAAAGCCAAACGTGATCAATCAAAATGGTATATTTCACCTCAATCAAACAATAAACAGGTTCCTTATGCTTAAAAAAGTTCTGATCGGCACACTTATTCTTGTTATGGTTTCACTCAGTGCTTGCATGAGTTTGGGGAATGTCAGCTATAAGCAGGCGCGCATGCTAAAACAAGAAGGCTTTATTTTAAGTGATGATGGCTGGACCTTAGCCCTGCCTGAACGCTTGTTATTTGGTTTTGATGAATACGCCATTCAAAATAGCCAAAAAGAACGCCTCAACCAATTGGCACAACAGCTGCATAAATATGACTTGGATAAACTCAAGTTTATTGGTCACACAGACAACGTAGGTTTAGCCAGCTACAATCAAACCCTATCGGAAAAACGCGCCCAAAATGTGGCTCAGATCTTTTTAGATCAGGGTTTTGAAAGAAAAAATATTCAGGTGATTGGACGTGGTGCAACACAACCAATGGTAAGCAATGACACACCAGCAAATCGTGCCACCAACCGACGCGTCAATGTGACGATTGTGCCTTAATAAAAAAGACACTAAAACTTTTCTTATATTGAGCCTCATTCTTGAGGCTTTTTTATGCTGACCAATAACTAATACGAAATCAATTTTAAACCAACAAGGCTTTCATAAATTTCAGGCATAAAAAAACCGCTTAACGCGGTATCTTTATTGACTTAACCATTTCTACTTAGTATCTGTTCTATTTAGAAAATGGTCGGAGCAGTAGGATTCGAACCTACGACCCCCTGGTCCCAAACCAGGTGCACTACCAGGCTGTGCTATGCTCCGTTTATCTCTCAAAGAGATTGGGGTGAATGACGGGATTCGAACCCGCGACAACTGGAATCACAATCCAGGGCTCTACCAACTGAGCTACATCCACCATTATGTTTGGTTCTTTTATACCAAGCTACCAAAAAATGGCGCGCCTGACAGGATTCGAACCTGTGACCATCCGCTTAGAAGGCGGATGCTCTATCCAACTGAGCTACAGGCGCATGACCGATGATACATAATATCATGCGATACGTTGCCTTGAAGAATTGGTCGGAGCAGTAGGATTCGAACCTACGACCCCCTGGTCCCAAACCAGGTGCACTACCAGGCTGTGCTATGCTCCGATTCATCTCAGCTTTTTGTGTATCGCACATCGTGCGGTACGGTGTGCATTCTAGGCGCGACGCCCGAAGACGTCAACACCTATATTTAAAAAAAATTAAAAAAAAGCTTCAACCGTATATTTATCAAACATTTTTGATATTTTTCAATCAATTTTAGCGTTTTAAGCTCGCACTGAAATTCAACATACGATCTAGTGGTAATTTAGCACGTTCTGCCATGGCAGGTTCAACGAATACTTCTTGATCACCCGTTTGCAATACATGCAAAATTCCATCCAATTCATTCATCGCCATCCACGGGCAGTGTGCGCATGAACGACAGGTTGCACCCTCACCTGCAGTTGGCGCTTCAATTAGAATTTTATTAGGTACAGCTTGCTGCATCTTATAGAAAATACCGCGGTCAGTTGCCACAATTAAACGCTCGTGTGGCAAAGTTTTGGCTGCTTGAATAAGCTGCGATGTACTGCCCACTGCATCAGCTACATCAATAACTGATTCTGGTGATTCTGGATGCACCAAGACTGCTGCATCTGGATACATGGCTTTCATATTGGCAATACCGCGTGAACGGAATTCTTCATGCACAATACACGAACCATCCCAAAGCAGCATATCTGCGCCAGTTTTCTTTTGAATATAGCGTCCTAAGTGCTGATCTGGCGCCCAAATGATTTTTTCACCTAAGCTATCGAGATGTTCAATAATTTCAACCGCACAGCTTGAGGTAACAACCCAATCTGCACGCGCTTTTACCGCAGCGGACGTGTTGGCATAAACCACGACTGTATGATCAGGATGCGCATCACAGAAGCGGCTAAACTCATCGACAGGACAACCTAAGTCTAGCGAACAAGTCGCTTCTAAAGTTGGCATAAGAATGGTTTTTTCTGGCGATAAAATTTTGGCAGTTTCGCCCATAAATTTTACACCAGCTACGACCAACGTGGTTGCCGCATGATCACGACCAAAACGTGCCATTTCCAGTGAATCCGAAACACAGCCACCTGTTAATTCAGCCAGTTCCTGTACTTCAGGATCGCAGTAATAATGGGCAACCAAAACAGCATTGTGCTTTTCGAGTTCTGCTTTAATTTGCGCAAATTTTTCCTGCTTGGCTTGCTCACTCAAATGATGTTCTTTGCTTTCACCCAAGCGATCTAAATGCGCCTGCACAATTGATTTGGCTTCATTGGCAATTAAATTGGTCGCATCATTCATAACAACGTCTTCTCTATCTTCATGCTTGCCCGAACACAAGCTTACTCAAGTCACTGATGATATGGGGGCAATTTACTCATTCACCAGCCCTTTGCCGATTGAATGCTAAAAAAGCCTCACAACGGAGGCTTTATCACTCAATTTGAATTTTTACGAACGGTAATCCGCGTTGATCTTGACATAATCGTAAGACAAGTCACAAGTATAGACTGTATCTGTCGCTTGACCACGTCCTAAATTTACACGAATGGTCATTTCGGTTTGTGCCATGACTCGCGCGCCCGCTGCTTCGGTATAGTCGGCAGCAGCACCGCCATCTTTGCAAATTTGCACATCATCCAACCAAACCTGAATTTTTTCAACGTCTAAATTTGGCACGCCAGCATAACCAATTGCAGCAAGAATACGCCCCCAGTTTGGATCTGAGGCAAAAATGGCCGTTTTTACCAATGGTGAATGTGCAATGCTGTACGCAATATCACAACATTCTTGGGTATTGTCACCATCTTCAACACGTACCGTGATGAATTTTGTTGCACCTTCACCATCACGGATAATCAGTTGTGCCAAACGCAACATCACACGATTCAAAACATCTAATACCACAGCATAACGCGGGTCATTTTCACTGCAAATTTCAGTGCCACCCGCCTGACCTGTCGCCACCAAGATACATGAATCATTGGTCGAGGTATCGCCATCTACAGTAATACGGTTAAATGATTGTTCTACGCTGCGTTTGAGCAATTGCTGCAAGATGTCACGTTGAATTGGTGCATCGGTTGCAACATAGCTAAGCATGGTCGCCATATTTGGGCGAATCATACCTGCGCCTTTAGAAATGCCTGTCATACTATAAGTAATGCCATCTAACTCAAACTGCTCAGATGCACCTTTGGGTGTGGTATCTGTGGTCATAATACCTGTCGCAGCATCATGCCAAGCATCCTCACGTAACGATGCCAGCGCAGGTGCTAAACCAGCAACCAAGCGCTCAATCGGCAATTGCTCACCAATCACACCTGTAGAAAATGGCAAAACTTCTTGGGTAGATACACCTGCCAATTCAGCCAATTTGGCACAGGTGATTTCTGCATTTTGCATACCCAATTTGCCTGTACCCGCATTGGCATTACCTGTATTAATGACCAAATAACGCGGATTGCCTTGAGCTAAATGTGCTTTGGACACATGCACAGGCGCAGCGCAAAATGCGTTTTGAGTAAATACGCCCACTACATTTGAGCCTGCTGCAAATTCAAAAATAACCAGGTCACGTCGGTTCTGATAACGCACATAAGCCTCTGCTGAACCAATTTTTACACCTTTGACCACATGCATGTGTGGCATAGAGACGTCACCAACTGCCATTTTGAAATTTCCAGTACAAATTTGAGAATGTCACAGCTTAGTGGAAATTGAAGAAAAAATCGAGCATCCTCCCTGCTTGATTCAACTTTTGTTAATACACAAGGTCGTATATAAAAAACCAGCCCGTATGGACTGGTTTTAATCTTCAATGTAATGCATCAGCAACTAAAATTATACTGATTGAGCCTATTTGGATTATGGCGTAGTCGCAACCACGGTTTCACCCAATAAAGCCTGTTTTGCACGTTCTTGACTTGCTGCAGATAAAGCAGGATTTGCAGCCACAATACGATTTACATTGGCAGCATTCGCAGGTGCAATCGCTGCAGTATGCAACACGATTGGACGCTGATCTGGATTGGCAAAGGTATAACGAATACCTGTGCGTGGGCTTGCCACAGTCACGTGACCATTATCCACTTGTACCTGTGCAGTGGTCGCACCCACAGCAGCTTGAACTTTTGCAGGCGTCGTGGTTGTTGCCGCATTTGCAAATGCAAAAGTAGGTAAGCTTAAGGCAACAATCATTAAAGGATGTAATACTTTTTTCATTTTTTGTTCCACACGTGGATATTGCATGTGCAACTAAATAGCATTTAATTCCAAAATCTGCAAATGCTATACACATCTTGCAAAACTATTACCACAAAGATTTTGCACCCCAAAATACAAAAAGCAGAACCAAAGTTCTGCTTAAGTTGTAACAAGTCAGGTTTAGATTTTACCGTGACACTGTTTATATTTCAGTCCTGAACCACATGGGCATGGCGAGTTACGGCTTGCAGGTGGAACAACCGTTTGCTCAGCAGCACTGTACTGTGGTTCTGATTCAAAGGTTTCGCCCGTTAAACCATCTACATCAGCATGTGAAAGATTAAGCTGCATCGCTTCTGCTTGCGCTTGCTGTTGAGCTTCCATCGCTGCCAGTTCTTCAGGTGTTGGTACATGCACACGCGAAAGATCGGTAACGACATCAGCTTTAATCACACCCAACATATTCACAAATAAGTTAAAGGCTTCTTTTTTGTACTCTTGCTCAGGGTTCTTTTGTGCATAACCACGTAAATGAATCCCTTGACGCAAATAGTCCATAGCCGCCAAATGATCTTTCCAGTGACGATCAAGTGAACTGAGCATAAAGTGGCGTTCTAGCATCGCAGCAGATTCATCACCCATTTGCTGACGACGTGCACGGTAACGTGTCACAATTTCATCGGCAATACGTTCAACCAAAGCTTCTTCATCTAGGCGACGATCATCTTCGAGCCATTGGTTAATTGGTAATTCGATGCCCAAATCATCACGCAAGGCACGCTCTAAACCATCAATATCCCATTGATCATGAATCGATTCTGGTGGAATATAATTGGCGATCATACCTGTGACCACTTCACGGTGCATTTCTTCAATATAGTCTTGCAGCGTGCTTTCTGCCAGAATATCATCACGCTGTGAATAAATGATCTTACGTTGTTCGTTGTTTACGTCATCGTATTTCAACAAGTTTTTACGGATGTCGAAGTTACGTGCCTCAACTTTACGCTGTGCATTTTCGATAGAGCGTGACACCATTTTGTGTTCAATCGCTTCATCTTCCTGCAAGCCCATAGCACGCATCATTGCTACAACACGATCACCTGCGAAAATACGCATTAAGTCATCTTCAAGTGACAAATAGAAACGTGACACGCCTGGGTCACCCTGACGACCTGCACGACCACGCAACTGGTTGTCAATACGGCGCGATTCGTGACGTTCTGAACCAATAATGTGTAAGCCACCTGAACTTAACACCATGTCGTGATTTTGTTCCCACTCTGCCTTTAAACGCGCTTCATCTTCAGGGGTTGGGTTTTCAATTTTGGCTAGCAGGGCTTTCCAGTTACCACCTAGCAAAATATCTGTACCACGGCCTGCCATGTTCGTGGCAATAGTCACCGCACGTGGTGAGCCTGCTTGCGCAATAATGTCAGCTTCGCGTTCGTGTTGCTTCGCGTTCAATACTTCGTGCTGAATACCCGCTTCACGCAGTTTATCCGATAAAATTTCTGAAGCTTCAATGGTCGCTGTACCAATCAGAATTGGTGCAACACCTGCTTCATGCACACGTTGAATTTCTTGAATAATCGCGTTGTATTTGCCTGTACGGTTTAAATAAATTAAATCGTTTTGGTCGTTACGAATCATTGGTCGGTGGGTTGGAATGATGACGACATCTAGACCATAAATTTCTTTCATTTCTGCAGCTTCAGTGTCTGCAGTACCCGTCATTCCTGACAGTTTTTTGTATAAACGGAAATAGTTCTGGAAGGTTGTGGTCGCTAAAGTCTGGTTTTCAGGCTGAATTTCCAGACCTTCTTTGGCTTCTATCGCTTGGTGCAGACCTTCTGACCAACGGCGACCAGGCATGGTACGACCTGTGTTTTCATCGACAATAATTACTTCACCATCATGGATGATGTAGTGCACGTTACGTTGATACAGGAAGTGCGCACGAATAGCTGCAGATACGTGATGCACCAAATTCAGGTTAGATGCAGAATACAGACTTTCTCCTTCTGCCAATAAACCCATTTGAATTAATTCATTTTCTACCGTTTCATAACCAATTTCGGTCATTTCTACAGTGCGTTGTTTTTCATCAATCCAGAAATGTCCACCATCGGCTACTTTTTCTTCTTTTTGTGCATGCAATTTTGGCGGAATGGTGTTGATTGCTGCATATAACTGCGATGAGTCATCACTTTGACCAGAAATGATTAATGGGGTACGTGCTTCATCAATTAAGATCGAGTCCACTTCATCAATAATGGCATAAGTCAGACCACGCTGTTTTTTCTCACTCAGCGAGAACACCATGTTGTCACGCAAGTAGTCGAAACCAAATTCGTTATTGGTACCGTAGGTAATGTCTGCGCGATAAGCCTGTGCTTTTTCAGTCGGGTCTTGCATGGAATAGATAATGCCAATGCTTAAACCTAAAAACTCAAATAAAGGGCGGTTGAGTTCGGCATCACGCTGTGCCAAGTAGTCGTTCACAGTAATGACGTGCACGCCCTGACCGCTTAAAGCATTTAAATAACAGGCCAAAGTTCCCATTAGGGTTTTACCTTCACCTGTACGCATTTCTGCAATTTTACCTTCATGCAAGGTAATACCACCAATCAACTGCACGTCATAGTGACGCATGCTCATGACACGTTTGGCGGCTTCACGACATACTGCAAATGCTTCTGGTAATAATTTATCTAAACTTTCGCCTTTGTTATAACGTTGTTTGAATTCTTCGGTTTTTGCAGATAAGTCTGCATCGCTTAAGGCAGATATCGTCGGCTCGAGCGCATTAATCTTGTCTACGATTTTACGCATGCGTTTGAGTTCGCGCTCATTTTTAGTACCGAAGATTCCTCCGATCAGACTTGCCAACATGAATAAACTCTCTAAATCTTGCTTGTCAAATAAATAGGTTTTTCTTAGTGGTTATTATGGTGCTAGAAATTTGAAGTACAAGGGTTTTGCACAAAAACCTATTAAAAATTCCAATCTCTACTTGCCATTTCTCGCTGCTAAGTAGCAGTTAATGTAACAAATTTCGAGCGGACGATATATAGCAATCACACATCAATCTATTTTGAAAATGCAATAAAAATGACACACCATATTCAAATTATTCATAAGCACATACAAAAACACTATTTAATTCTGCAAAAGGAATGGCGCATAGTAGTACGCATACATCACACAACAAAACAAGACAGAGGTACACAATGACTATTCGCTTAGGTGACATCGCACCCAACTTCACACAAGATTCAAATGAAGGCCCAATTGATTTTTATGAATTTTTAGGTGACAGCTGGGGCATTCTATTTTCGCATCCTGCCGATTACACACCTGTCTGCACCACCGAGCTAGGCTATACCGCAAAACTGAAAGATGAATTCAGCAAGCGCAATGTCAAAGCGATTGCACTTTCTGTAGATGATGCTGAATCTCACAAAGGCTGGATTCAAGATATTAACGAAACCCAAAACACGACGGTTAATTTCCCAATTCTTGCTGACCAAGATCGTAAAGTATCTACGCTGTACGATTTTATTCACCCGAATGCCAGCGAAACACTGACTGTTCGCTCATTAATCATTATTGATCCAAATAAAAAAGTACGCTTGATCATTACTTATCCTGCTTCTACAGGACGTAATTTCCACGAAATTTTACGTGTGATTGATTCACTACAACTGACTGACAATTACAAAGTTGCAACGCCTGCCAACTGGCAAGATGGTGAAGATGTGGTGATCGTGCCTTCCATTCAGGATGAAGCGGAACTTAAAGAACGCTTCCCAAGTGGATATAAAGCCATCAAGCCTTATTTGCGTTTGACCAAACAACCGAACCGCACTTAATTAAGTGTTACATGAGCAAGCCTATCTTCGGATAGGCTTTTTACAATCAAAGCATTTGAAACACACCTAAATTCAATCAGCATTAAAAAAGGATTTAACCCAAAAGATTAAATCCTTTTTAATAAACATTTTGATCGAATGATCTAGTCGCGTTTATCGTAAGCGTCCGCTGAACCCCATGCCTATTTTTTAATTCGGTTCAGGTTTCCAGCGGTGTGGTAGCAATTCTTCAATCTGAGTCACTTTATGTGTCGGCAACCTTTTCAGCACATCACTTAAATAG
>NZ_JAYFSK010000070.1:0-9758 GCF_041464035.1 Acinetobacter sp. AL9
TCAAACGAACAAATAGAGCAGATAGAATTTGCACTCAACCATCGTCCTAGAAAAACCCTAGGTTGGTATACACCGAGTGAAGTTATGGCTGGTTTTTATACTGTTGCACTTGCCGCTTGAATCCGCCAAATAAATAAATTAAAAAAATCAAATTGTTAGGTATTTGCACAACCTAGCCATTAAATACTCGATCGTATCTTTAAAAAAACCGCCATGAATGGCGGTTTTCTCAATGACAACTCATGTGTCTCACAACGATATTTTATGTGTCGCGATATTACCAGCTCAATGCACCGCCAGTCTGGTAATCGGTCACACGCGTTTCAAAGAAGTTCTTCTCTTTACGCAAGTCCATCATCTCAGACATCCATTGGAACGGGTTGTTTACGCCAACAAACTGTTCAGGTAAACCGAGCTGACTTAAACGACGGTTACAGATGAATTTCAAATATTCTTCCATCATACCTGCGTTCATACCCAATACACCACGTGGCATAGTGTCACGCGCATATTCAATTTCAAGCATCGTGCCTTCAAGAATCATTTGAATCACTTCTTGCTGGAATTCTGCAGTCCACAAGTGTGGGTTCTCAATCTTGATTTGGTTAATCATGTCGATACCAAAGTTCAAGTGCATAGATTCATCGCGTAAAATGTACTGGAATTGCTCTGCAACACCATTCATTTTGTTACGACGGCCCATCGACAAGATTTGGCTGAAACCGCAGTAGAAGAAAATACCTTCAAGTACACAATAGAATGCGATCAAGTTGCGTAGCAAAATTTGGTCGTTTTCTGGTGTACCTGTTTTGAAAGTAGGATCACTTAAAGATTGCGTGTACTTCAAGCCCCATGCTGCTTTACGTGCAACCGATGGTACTTCGCGGTACATATTGAAGACTTCACCTTCATCCATACCTAACGATTCGATACAGTACTGGTAAGCGTGAGTGTGAATCGCTTCTTCAAAGGCTTGACGCAAAATGTACTGGCGGCATTCAGGGTTGGTAATGTGGCGATAAATTGCCAATACCAAGTTGTTAGCAACCAATGAGTCTGCAGTAGAGAAGAAACCAAGTGAACGCATAACAATGGTGCGCTCATCTTCAGTTAAGCCATTTTCAGACTTCCACAATGCGATGTCGTGGTTCATGTTGACTTCTTGCGGCATCCAGTGGTTTGCACAACCATCTAGATATTTTTGCCATGCCCATTCGTATTTGAACGGTACAAGCTGGTTTAAGTCTGCACGACAGTTGATCATGGCTTTATCATCAACCTGTACGCGAGATGCACCCATTTCTAGTTCTTCAAGACCAGGTGCAACGTCCAATTGATCTAGAGCGTTAGATGCTCTTGCCAACGGATCGGTTGAATCTGTTGCTCCACTTCTAGGGGCTGCAGCGGGTTGTGCAGTTGCCACAGGCGTCTGTGGTTGCTCTGCATGAGATACCATCTGCGTATCATGCGCTTTTTGCGGCTCGACGGGCGCAGACTTGTGTTCAGGAGCAGCCGGTTTTTGCGAATCATCTTCGAAATCGTCCCAACTTAGGATAGACATATCAATTCTCTCTTCGTTGCTTTATATCTTTTATGGACATCCAGCCACGCTGAGATGTCTTAATATACGCTTAATTTGTGAAAGCAAAATTAAGTTTTGCTCATCTTGGTCTGAAAAATGTACATTCCGACCAATGTGCTCACGACTTATTTTGCTTTCGCTGTTGTTTTGCCGCTTGTACCCAAAAGTAAGCAATTGGTGCGTAAAACAACACTACAAAGGAAACCAGCAAGACCGCGAGTCCTAACATATAGTTGTGGGTCATGTGTGGCATGTAGTGGTTTCCTTATTAATTTAACAATCCATTTTCTTGTACTAAATCCATGCATGATTAATCATGCATGGATAAAATATGTTTACTATTTCTCATCGCCTTTGATAGCAACTATTAAGGCGGTAAATACTGCCATGAATAATACTATCAATAATAAAATTACAATAAGTAGTACAAGAAAATATGGAATAGTCATTTATTGACACGCCTCACAATCAGGATTATCAATACTACATGCCATTGGCACTGGTGCTGCTTGACCGAAGCCTTCTTCTTCAGCCACCACTTCAGGTTTAATTTCCTGCGCTACCGCTGCAACAGGTGCTGCCGTAACAGTTGCAGGTTTTACTGCGTTCAATGCACCTGTGTTAATGGTTGATTTCTCTGCAGATGTTGCACCTAATGCACGTAGGTAATAGGTGGTTTTCAGACCACGTAACCATGCCATTTTGTAAGTCAGGTCAAGTTTCTTACCGTTTGCACCTGCAATATACAAGTTCAACGATTGCGCCTGATCAATCCATTTTTGACGACGTGATGCTGCATCAACAATCCATCGTGGCTCAACTTCAAACGCTGTCGCGAAAATTGCTTTCAATTCTTCAGGAATACGTGAAATTTTTTGTACTGAACCTTCAAAGTGTTTCAGGTCATTCACCATTACAGAATCCCACAAATCACGCGCTTTCAATGCACGAACAAGGTAAGGGTTGATTACTGTAAATTCACCAGACAAGTTCGATTTCACATACAAGTTTTGGAATGTCGGCTCGATAGACTGAGAAACGCCACAAATATTTGAAATGGTTGCAGTCGGAGCAATCGCCATCACGTTTGAGTTACGCATACCATCTTTTTGAACTTTGGCACGTAAGCTGTCCCAATCCAAACGCTGTGTACGGTCTACTTCAAACATACGTTCTGGACGTGATTTCGCCACAATGTCTAAAGAGTCAATTGGCAAGATGCCTTGATCCCACAATGAACCTTTAAATGTTTCGTAAGTACCACGCTCAACCGCCAAGTCGCTAGACGTTTGAATCGCGTAGTAGCTGATTACTTCCATAGATTCATCGGCAAATTCAACTGCAGCATCTGAACCATAAGCCAAGTTCATCTCATAAAGCGCATCTTGGAAGCCCATGATGCCCATACCTACAGGACGATGTTTCAAGTTTGAATTACGTGCTTGTGGTACAGCGTAGTAGTTAATGTCGATGACGTTGTCGAGCATACGCACTGCAGTTTTAATAGTACGTGCTAATTTTTCACGATCTAACACACCACCTTGAACGTGTTGTACAAGGTTGATAGAACCCAAGTTACATACCGCGATTTCATCTTGGTTAGTATTGAGGGTAATTTCAGTACACAAGTTAGATGAGTGCACTACACCAACGTGTTGTTGCGGTGAACGTAAGTTACATACGTCTTTGAATGTGATCCACGGGTGACCTGTTTCAAACAGCATTGACAACATTTTGCGCCATAAGTCCTTCGCACGAAGTTTCTTATGCAGCATGTTAGTTTCTTTGGCAATGCTTTCGTAGTACGCATAACGCTCAGCAAAAGCTTCGCCCGTCAAGTCGTGCAAGTCTGGTGTTTCAGATGGCGTAAACAATGTCCATTCTGCATCTTCAAAGACACGTTGCATGAACAAGTCAGGCACCCAGTTCGCTGTGTTCATATCATGGGTACGACGACGGTCATCCCCTGTGTTTTTACGCAGTTCTAGGAATTCTTCGATGTCTAGGTGCCAAGTTTCTAAGTACGCACATACCGCACCTTTACGCTTACCACCTTGATTGACCGCAACAGCAGTATCGTTCGCAACTTTAAGGAACGGAACAACACCTTGAGATTTACCGTTTGTTCCTTTGATATATGAGTTCAAGGCACGTACTGGCGTCCAGTCATTGCCTAAACCACCTGCCCATTTAGACAGCATTGCGTTGTCACGCATTGCACCATAAATGTTGTAAAGGTCATCAGAAATTGTAGTTAAGTAACAGCTTGATAACTGTGGACGTAGCGTACCTGAGTTAAACAGGGTAGGCGTAGAAGCCATGTAGTCGAAGCTAGACAATAAGTTATAGAACTCGATTGCACGTGCTTCACGGTCATCTTCATTAAGCGCCAGACCCATTGACACACGCATAAAGAACAATTGTGGAAGTTCAAAGCGTACGCCATCTGAGTGAATGAAATAACGGTCAAATAAAGTTTGCAGACCTAAATAGGTAAACTGGTTTGAGCGTTCAGGCTGAATCGCTGCAGCAAGTTTGGCAAGGTCAAACTCAAGTAAGTCTGCAGAAAGCAAATCAAGTTCTACACCTTTTTTCAGGAAAGTTTCTAATGCTTCGCCTTCAGGTGTATCTGTTGCCAAACCTAAAAATTCTAAGCCTGTTGCTACCAAGTCATTACGCAATAAACGCGCAGTCACATAGGTATAGTTCGGCTCTTGCTCAATACGGGTACGAGTCGCCATCATCATGGTGGTTGAGATGTCAGACTCTTTTACACCGTTGTAGAGGTTTTTCACGGTTTCATCAATGATGGCATCTACATCAATGCCTTCTAAACCTTCAGCAGCTTTGTTTACTGTTGCTTTTAACGCACCTAAGTCGAGTGGTTTAAGCTGACCGTTTGCATCAGTCACTTGTAACGTCGGGTGATGATTTTCACCTGCTTGCTTACGTGCTTCAGAGCGTTGTTCACGGTAGATGACATAAGCACGGGCAACTTTTTGTTCGCCAGTACGCATCAGCGCAAGTTCAACTTGGTCTTGAATTTCTTCAATGTGAATAGTTCCGCCAGACGGTAAACGGCGATTGAACGTGTTCAGCACCATTTCTGTCAGTTGTTCGATACGATCATGAATACGGCTTGAGTCTGCGCTTTGTTGACCTTCTACAGCCAAAAACGCTTTGCCAATTGCAACTGCAATTTTTTCAGCATCGAAAGCGGCAACATCACCAGTGCGTTTAATCACTTGTAATTGACCGGGGGTTGATGTGATTACGCTCATGTCAGCATAGCTCCATTGTCATCTATTGTTATGTTTATGGACCATTTAAACTGGGCAAAATTTAGGCCACAGTGTTTGAGGAATAAACACAAGACTTAGTGGTTTAAAATTGAATTGAACACAAGATACGGGAAAATTGAGGGTAGATCAATATTGACTTTTTCTTTTAAATTTTGACTTTTTCTGAATTAAAATTTATCTCAAAAATACCGATTTTTGTCCTATTGGCTATAAGCCTTATCAGACAAGGGCATAGCATAACAAAGCTCGGAAAAACTGCTTATAGATAACCTTGTGGATAACTTGAAAAGTTAGGAGATAATTTTTCTAAATCAAGCAAGGAATTGATCTAGTGCAAAAAAAATCATTTTGTAATCTAATATTTCTCAAACCTCTTTAAAAATTACTAGAACTAGAAAAGTGCTATAAATTCAATGCTTAATAAAAATATAACAAAATAATACGCAGATGTATCAGTTTGGTGAACAGTATCTTGTTTACAATGTAAACGTGTGTATATTGCAAATTATATCAAGACCTATCTCTCAGATTTTAAAAGGATAGGTCGAATCCAATAAAGGGACAGGTTATGAGTCAAGAAGAAAAGTTACCAAAAATTTTAATTGTTGAAGATGATGAACGCCTTGCACGACTTACGCAGGAATACTTAATTCGCAATGGTTTAGAAGTTGGGGTAGAACCAGATGGCAACCGCGCGATTCGCCGTATTATTGCCGAGCAACCCGATCTTGTGGTGCTAGATGTGATGTTACCAGGTGCCGATGGTTTAACCATTTGTCGTGAGGTTCGTCCACATTATCATCAACCGATTTTAATGCTGACTGCGCGTACTGAAGATATGGATCAGGTGCTAGGTCTAGAAATGGGTGCAGATGACTATGTTGCAAAACCTGTGCAGCCGCGCGTATTGTTGGCGCGTATTCGTGCTTTATTACGCCGTACCGACAAAGTGACTGAAGATGAAGTGGCACAGCGCATTGAATTTGATGATTTAGTGATTGATAACGGTGGTCGTTCTGTGACTTTAAATGGTGAACTGGTTGATTTCACCAGCGCAGAATATGACTTGTTATGGTTATTGGCTTCAAATGCAGGGCGTATTTTATCTCGTGAAGATATTTTTGAGCGTCTGCGTGGTATTGAATATGATGGTCAAGACCGTTCAATTGACGTGCGTATTTCACGTATTCGTCCAAAAATTGGCGATGATCCTGAAAATCCAAAACGTATTAAAACTGTGCGCAGTAAAGGTTATTTGTTCGTTAAAGAAACCAACGGCATGTAATACGCTTTTTTCTGAGTCAAATACTGACTCAAATATAAAATAAGTCACATAGGACGGGTTTTGTGCTTAAACACAGTATATTCTTGCGCATATATGCAGGATTGGTGATCTTAGTTGCAGTAGTTGCCATTTTGGCGTACTTATTGGTGCAAATCATCAACTATCAGCGTGCGCAAGAATATCGTGAGTCTTTAACTGATGGTATGGCTTATATTATTAGTGAAGGGATTGCACGACAGCAAAACGAACAGCAAAAGAAAGACTGGATTTCTGATGCATCCGATTTGCTGGAATTGCCCATCTACTATGTGCAGGCAGACAAAGTAGATTTGTCGCGCGCAGAGCTTAGACGGATTAAAGAACGTAAAGCGGCTGTGCGCTATAATGCCGAAAATATGATTGCCTATATTATTTTGGGTATGAAAGATGATCCAAATCATTATTTATATATCAAGGCAGATAAAATTACAGAACGGCAAATGAAAGCTTTGCCGATTTTTGTTTTAGATTATTTGGTGTATTACCCGGGTCAGGAAAAAGAATATCTAGCCAAAATTCAGCAGCACTTTTCTTATCCAGTCAATATTAAAAATATTCAGGAACTGCCACTCGATTCTGAACAGATTGGGCGTTTAAGACTCGATCACAGCATTATTTTATATCGTGACAATGCCACCGTGCGTGGTACAACCATCTCGATTGTGTCACCGATGCCAAATTCACCCTCAGAAGTCTTGGTTTTAGGGCCTGTGCCGTTATTTAACTGGATGCCATTCCAGTTGGCAGCAGGCATTACCTTGCTCAGTATGTTTATGTTGAGCTTGGGGGTTTATGGTTTGATCTTGCCTATGCAACGTAAGATCCGCCAAGTGAACTATGCCTTAAACCGCACCAAATCGGGTGATTTAAACATGCGTTTGCCTGTAGATGGCACAGATGAAATGGCAAGTTTGGCATCTAGTTATAACAGCATGTCCGACCATATTCAGCGTTTGATTGAGGCGCAGCGTGAACTGATGCGCGCTGTATCGCATGAGCTGCGCACGCCTGTGGCACGTATTCGTTTTGGTATGGAAATGCTGGCAGAAGAAGATGATTACGAATATCGCTTACAGCAAGTCGAAATGATTGATAAAGATATTGAGGCTTTAAACACCTTGATTGATGAGATCATGACCTATGCCAAACTTGAACAGGGCATGCCATCTTTAGAAATTGAAAAGATCGTTTTGGTTGAAGTGCTAGAGCAGGTGGCTACGGAAACAGAAGCATTGAAAACCCAAAAAGATATTCAATTGCTTGCCCCACCTGTGACTTTGGAAGTGGAAGCTGAACGCCGTTACTTGCACCGTGTGGTACAGAACTTGGTGGGCAATGCAGTCCGTTACTGTGACCATAAAGTCTTGATCAGTGGCGGTATTAACGAACAAGGCATGGCCTATGTTTGTGTGGAAGATGATGGGCCGGGGATTCCCGAACAAGACCGAGAACGTGTATTTGAAGCCTTTGCTCGTTTAGATGACAGCCGCACCCGTGCTTCAGGTGGTTATGGTTTAGGTTTGTCTATTGTAAGCCGCATTGCTTATTGGTTTGGTGGCAAAATTGAAGTCGATCAGAGTCCGAACTTGGGTGGTGCACGTTTTATGATGGTTTGGCCTGCCAAACGGTTTAGTAAGGCAAGAAAAAAAGTCGCAGCAGAGAAAGAGAAAACTACAGATTCATTGACTTGATTTGAGTGTACTAAAACTTTTCTCAGACATAAAAACCAGTGCAGTTCAAGGCACTGGTTTTTTATCGCTTTTTTATCTCTATGCAGATCAATCTACAGCTTAGTGCGATTCTTTATATTGCTGATCGGCCTGTTCAAAACGGTCTGTCACTTCATGACTTGGCGCTTTACCCAATAAACTCACCACGACAATCGCAATCCAAGAACAGACAAAGCCCGGAATAATTTCATAAATACCCGTATCTGCCCAAAGGTTTTTCCAAAGAATGACCATAAGTGCGCCGACAACCATCCCCGCCAATGCACCATTT
Source organism: Acinetobacter sp. AL9 (assembly GCF_041464035.1). NCBI lineage: Bacteria > Pseudomonadati > Pseudomonadota > Gammaproteobacteria > Moraxellales > Moraxellaceae > Acinetobacter > Acinetobacter sp. AL9. Next base: position 8,210 of record NZ_JAYFSK010000070.1, read on the forward strand.
AAAGTCATGCGTTTCCAGAACAAAGACAAAATGATTAGTGGACCAAATGCTGCACCGAAGCCTGCCCAAGCATAAGAAACCAATCCCAAGACTTTTGATTCAGGATTACCCGCCATCCAAATAGCAAGCAGCGCAATCATGAGTACCATGCCGCGTCCGACCCACACCAATTCATTTTGTGAGGCATTTTTACGCAGGAACGATTTGTAAAAATCTTCGGTTAAAGTACTTGAACAGACCAAAAGTTGACAGCTTAGGGTACTCATCACAGCAGCTAAAATTGCAGCCAGTACCACACCTGCCACCCACGGATTAAACAGGATTTTGGTCAATTCCATAAATACTGTTTCAGGATTGGCATTGACCACACTTGCCAGTTCAGGATGTTGCTGGAAGTAGGCGATACCAAAAAAGCCCGCAGCCACCGCACCGCCTAAACATAAGGTCATCCATGTCATGCCAATACGACGTGCATTCGGAATAGACTTGACTGAATCAACTGCCATAAAACGCACTAAAATATGTGGCTGTCCAAAATAGCCTAAGCCCCATGCCATGAGGGAAATGATCGCGACCCAGCTTAAATCTCCGACTAAATTCAGCGCCTGCGGACGAGCCGCTTCTAAAGCAAGTGTGACTTGGCTTAGGTCAGAAAAGCTGAGTAGGGTAATGATAGGGGTCAGCAAGAGCGCAAAAATCATCAAGCCAGCCTGAATGGTGTCCGTCCAGCTGACTGCCAAGAAACCACCAATAAACACATAGCTGATGGTGGCAATAGCACTAATCCACAATGCAGTGCTATAAGGCAGATCAAACATACTTTCAAATAAGCGCGCACCTGCAACCATGCCCGAAGCACAATAAATCGCAAAGAAAATTAGAATTACGCAGGCAGATACAATCCTTAAAATTTTTCTTTGATCATTAAAACGGTTAGAAAAATAATCAGGCAAAGTCAGTGCATTGTGCTGTACTTCGGTGTGTACTCGTAAACGACCTGCCACCAAAAGCCAGTTTAGCCATGCGCCAATAATCAGACCAACGGCAATCCACATTTCAGACAAACCTGAAAGATAAATGGCACCGGGTAAGCCCATCAGCAACCAGCCACTCATATCGGATGCGCCTGCAGAAAGTGCAGTGACAAAACTGCCAAGACGACGACCACCTAAAATGTAGTCCGAGAAATTTCGAGTCGCGCGATAAGCCAATAAACCAATGACAATCATGGCGACAATATAAAACAGGAAAGTAATAATGGTGGGGTTGAGTGCGCTCATACAGTATCCATTTGGGTTTTGGACAGTCGACTAAAATACAGACCGCTGCTAGATGTGAGTCACTCAATTTGGTGAGTGCAGACATCTCATCTGCGGTGCTGATTTCATCAAGAAACGCGAAATTTAACCATACATTAAAAAATATAGGACTTACGCATTGACGGATTCAAAAAAGTATTAAAATACTTTATAAAGTATCTGTGATCAGACGAATTAAACATGCTTCTACAGCAACTTGTACATTACCCATTTATATGGGCTTTCTCATG
>NZ_JAYFSK010000071.1:0-9461 GCF_041464035.1 Acinetobacter sp. AL9
TGACATTAATCCAGTCAGCAAAGCTGAATGGGCTGGATCCCTATGCCTATTTAAGTGATGTGCTGAAAAGGTTGCCGACACATAAAGTGACTCAGATTGAAGAATTGCTACCACACCGCTGGAAACCGGAACCGAATTAAAAAATAGGCATGGGGTTCAGCGGACGCTTACTGTGGAAAGGATTTCTAGCAGGTTTGGTGGTTGCCAATGGTTTTGAATGGGTGGCACATAAATATATTTTGCACGGAACGCATCGAGCAGGGCAGCGCCGTTATAGTCCTGTGCCTGAAAGTATGAAATCACATTGGGAACATCATCGTGAAGTGCGTAAAACCAGTTTTCACGATCATGGCTATGTCGAAGGGATTCGCAACTGGCGTACCAAAAATGAAATTGTGTCTTTGGCTGTGGTGGCAACGGTGGCCAGTGGCGTGTTCTATCCAATTTCTAAGGGTATGAGTTTGGCTGCGCTATATAGTGCTGCGAATTATTATTATATTCACCGTCGTGCGCATTTAGAGCCAGAGTGGGCAGTTAAGAAAATTCCGTGGCATTATGACCATCACATGAACAGCAATCAGGATGCGAACTGGTGCGTGACCAAACCGTGGTTTGATTATATTTTAGGAACGCGAGTCATTTCAGCACCTGCCTTACAGGAGCAAAATCCGTTAGGCATTGCCTTACCTCGGGTGATTGCACAGGGTTTAAACCATCTGTCTGCTGCATATTTTCCTGCCAAATGGGTCGAGAAAAAATTAGCTGTGGCAGAGCAGTTATCTTAACTGTATTGCAGCAAATGAAGGTTTGTACTGACAGCTTGGGCAAGTCTTGTCGCAAATGGTCAATGTTTTTGGTGTTTTTGGTCAATATTTCAGCTAAAGCTCTGCGTATATTGTGTGCAGTGAAATATCCACGGATGTTTCGGTTGAATATTGTGTGATGATAAATTGATTTTGTTGATTATTTTTTTATAAGTCTATTTAAAAAGATAAAAGAACCTCAGCGCTGTGGTTTTTTGAGTTGATAGGAGTCTTCGGACTCCTTTTTTTCTGCCTAAATTTTACCTTTACTTCAATTTTAAGCTAAAAAAAGTGCAATCCTCAGATTGCACTTTTCACAGTTCGTTTGCACTATGATTTTACAAACGCATTTCAATGCCTTGTGCTGCCAAATATTGTTTGGCTTCAGGAATGGTATGCTGACCAAAGTGGAAAATTGAGGCTGCCAGTACCGCATCGGCACCGCCTTTTAGAATCCCATCGGCCAAGTGTTGTAAATTACCTACACCGCCAGAAGCAATGGTAGGTACCATTACACGGTCATTGATGGCACGCATGAGCGCCAAGTCATAGCCTGCTTTGGTGCCATCGGCATCCATTGAGGTGACCAATAGCTCACCTGCGCCATAGTCTGCCATTTTCACTGCCCATTCAATGGCATCAATACCGGTTGGTTTACGACCACCGTGGGTGAAAATTTCCCATTTGTTATCACCCGTTTTTTTCGCATCAATGGCAACCACAATACATTGCGCGCCAAAACGCTGTGAGGCTTCTTGCACAAATTCAGGGTTAAACACGGCTGCAGAGTTAATGCTGACTTTATCTGCACCTGCGTTAAGTAACAGGCGGATGTCCTCAACCTTACGCACGCCACCACCAACGGTGAGGGGCACGAACACGGTTTCTGCCATACGTTCTACGGTACGATAAGTCGTATCACGACCATGATGGGTAGCGGTAATGTCTAAAAAGGTGATTTCATCGGCACCTTGTTCATTATAACGACGCGCCACTTCGACAGGGTCGCCCGCATCACGAATATCAAGGAATTGCACGCCCTTAACCACGCGACCATTATCTACGTCTAGGCAAGGAATAATACGTTTCGCTAGCATAAATTTTTCCAATTATTACAGCCGATTATGAAACTCACCCACACAAGCGCTACACCTTGGCAGATGGAGCGGGTATTCTATCAAACTTAGCTCAGGTTTTTCGCAGGTTTTCTATGTCGGTTTATACTCCTTTGACTTTAAAGGAAGTTCAGGTCTTTGCAGCGCCTTATGGATTGGAGGTGGTCGAGCTGATTCCCATTCAAGGGGGGATTCAAAATACCAATTATTTTTTGCGCTGCGACAATCAAAACGAGTACGTGCTGACCATTTTTGAAGAATTAGATCAGCAAGCGGCAGGTGAATTAATTCCTGTATTGCAGCATTTGGGGCAAGCGGGTTTGCCTGTGGCAGTGCCTTTATCCTATTCGGGACAAGCCATTCACCAATTAAAAGAAAAACCTGCACAAATTGCACCGCGTTTAATTGGGCAGCATCCGACACTGGCAACAGTGGCGCAAGTGGAAGCGATTGCGATTGCACAAGCCAAAATGCATGTGGCCTTACAAAATTTTCCTTTGCAGCGCGATCATGTACGTGATCATGCTTATTGGGCAGGGGTCGCACGCCAATTAAAACCAAGCATGCATGTGGCCGATCAAGCCTTACTGTCCAAACTTTTGGGCTTGTATGAAGCTTTAACCGCAGTCTATCCGCAGCGTCCCAAAGGTTTTATTCACTCGGATTTATTCCGTGACAATACCTTGTTTGCAGATGATCAGTTGCAAGGCATTTTAGATTTTTATGAATTAAATCAAGATGAATTGCTGTTTGATATTGCGATTACGCTGAATGATTTTTGTACCGATTTTCCTGAGCTGAGCTTAAATGAAAGCAAGGCGATTGCATTTTTAAATGCCTACGAAACGGTGCGTCCTTTAACCCAAGACGAAAAAGCCTGTTTGGAACTGTATTTGGCAATGGCGGCAGGACGTTTTTGGTTAATGCGTTTGCAGGTGGCTGCTAAAAATGCGGCAGAAGGGCGGACAGGCGCAGATATTTTGCAGAAAAATCCAGATGAAATGCGGAATATGCTGATTGAACGCTTAAAGTTTGTGACAGCTTGAGGGATATAGAACATGCGTGATCAAGGGCGTTTAGTCGAATGGTTTGATGAGCAGGGTTATGGGTTTATTCAGCCGAATGACCACCAAAAAGATCGCGTGTTTTTACACATTAAGGACTTCGCCCGACAAGGGCCACGTCCAATTGTGGGCTGTGCCTTGGAATATACCGTAACTGTGGATGAGCGCGGACGTTACCGAGCACAGCAAGCGGTGTATTTAAAAGCTTCGCAGACCAAAGCAGCAAAGGCATCTGCTGTGAGTGCGAAAACATCCAACATCACGCAAAAAATGCAGCCGATGCAAATATTATGTGTGGCTTATATTGTTGCTTTGGCTTTGCTGACGCTGTTGGGATTGCTCAGCGGCATGTTGTTATTATTCATCAGTTTGATGAATGCGCTGAGTTATTGGCTGTATGCACAAGATAAAGAAGCTGCACAGCAGGGCGGGCGTCGTATTCCTGAAAATAATTTGCATATCGTGGCTTTTTTAGGGGGCTGGCCTGCAGCATGGTTAGCACAACAAAAATTACGCCATAAAACACAAAAACAACCCTTTGGTAAGATTTATTTTTGTACGATAGGCTTAAATATCTTGCTGATTTTATGGTTAATTTCTCCGTTGAATCAGCTCAGTATCTAATTGGGAATATTGTTCCAGTAACAGGCTTGTCAGGTGCATTATGTCAGAAGCAGAGCATTCATATTCAGTAGATCAAGACCCACATCGTTCATTGACCATGATTTTATATGTGCTGTATATCGTGGCGATTTTTTCTGCGGGGATATTGGCCGTTATTGCCTTAATCATCAACTATTTAAAACGTAGTGATGTACAAGGTTCAATTTTTGCCAGTCATTTTACTTGGCAAATTCGCAGCTTCTGGTGGTATCTGTTTTGGAATATTGTGGCCTTTGTGCCGTTCTTTTTGGTGTTCTTTAGTCCAGATGCGCAAAGCTTTGCCAGTATGACTTTGGCTGCGACACTTTTCTGTATCGCAGTGGTTGCTATTTCGTGGTTATGGATTGTTTACCGTGCTATACGCGGTTTAATTCGCGTGAATGATAATTTACCGATGTATCATTAAATTCACGTTCGTTCGTCTTTTTAAGATGTTTTGAGCGATCTTGCCTAGATGCTGTTCATTCAACTTTTTGGGATGATGTGTTTCGTTTTAAAAATTTTGGTCGCCATTCGCTGACCAGCACGCCTAAAACCACCAGTAGTCCACCGAACAACGCCAGAACTGCCAAGCGCTCGCCTGCCAAACGTCCAATCAATGCGGCCCAAACAGGCTCACCTGCATAAATAATAGCAGCTTGCGCAGGGTCTACTTGTCGTTGCGCCCAGTTCATCACCAATTGAATCACGGCACTGGCAATGCCTAAGCCGAGCAAAACAGCAAGGAGTGACCACTGAAATTCGGGCAATTGAGTTTCTCCAACCCATGGTGCAATCGCAAAACACAATAACGATGCACAACCCAGTTGGATGAGGGTAACGCGCTTTAAATTGACCCGATTGGCAAAATAGCTAATTAAAATAATTTCAAAGGCAATCGCAATTGAACCGATTAAAGTAATGGCTTGTCCAAAACTTAACTGAATTGCGCCTAAGCCATTGCCTGTTAAAAAGACCAAGCCTACAAATGCCAAAATAGCACCCAACCAAGTCATGACATGCGGACGTTGATCAAAGCATAACCACAGCAATAGCGGTACAAGCGGGACATACAGCGCCGTTAAAAAGGCCGATTCGCTACTGCTGATACTTTGTAAGCCAATGGTTTGAGTGACATAACCTAGCGCAATGACTGCGCCTATGGCAAAGCCTGCATAGAGTTCATCGATGCTAAAACCACGTAAGCTTCGCCATGAAATCAGCCCCACGGCCAACGTGGCTGCGGCAAAACGTAAGCCTACAAACAGTACTGGACTGCTGAAGTTCAAACCGTATTGCACGGTAATGAAGGTTGCACCCCAAATTAAGGTAATCAAAATGAGCGCCAGTTGCGGCGCTTTGCTGCGAAGCATTGGTGAAAGCTGAGACATAGAACCAGTGGGAGATGAAGAAAACTCAAAATGAGTAAAATAAAATCAAAATAAAAAAGAGGTCCGCAGACCTCTTTAAAAATACGCGGCAGAATTACAAAGATTGCTCATCTAAAAGCAACTGTGCCTCACGCAGGCTTAACGTGCCTTCGTAAATTGCACGACCTGTAATCGCACCTAAAATGCCAGGCTGACCTTTTAGGTTGCGTACGTCATCTAAATTGGTCACACCGCCAGAAGCAATCACGGGTAAGCCTGAATATTGCGCCAAGTTTACGGTTTGTTCTACGTTCACACCTTGCATCATGCCATCACGGGCAATATCGGTATAAACAATGCTAGATACACCTGCATCGGCAAAACGCTTAGCTAAATCTGTTGCCTTCACGTCTGTGACGTTGGCCCAACCATCAGTAGCCACCATGCCATTCATGGCGTCAATGCCGACAATGATGTGTCCTGCAAATTTCTTGCAGGCTTCTTCTACAAAAGTAGGCTCTTGTACGGCTTTGGTACCAATAATCACGAACGATACGCCTGCATCCAAATAGTGTTCGATGGTTTCGAGTGAACGAATACCGCCACCAATTTGAATTGGAAGATCCGGTTGTGATTTTGCAATCGCTTCAACCACAGGTTTATGAATTGGCGTACCTGCGAAAGCGCCGTTTAAATCGACTAAATGCAAGCGACGCGCGCCTTCATTTACCCAGTGTTGTGCTGTTGCCACTGGATCGTCAGAAAATACAGTATCATCTTCCATACGACCTTGTTTTAAACGAACACACTTGCCATCTTTCAGGTCAATTGCAGGGATGATCAGCATGCTTTCGCTCCTTGCCAAAAACTTATTGAATTCAATCTGTGCATCTTAACAAAGTATTGTTAAATATCTAAGCATCTGTTGTAGGTTTTGTTTTAGAGGGACGAATCCGCAATTTGAGTGAACTGTTTGGGATATGCTCGGGCAATAGACCCAAACGCCCCAACTCTTCAAATATCAACACAGGTGCGTAGGCATCGGCGGCAGCATAGGCAATTTGTGCTTCACTGAGCTGTTTGCATGCCCAGTTTGAGGTGCTGATACTTCGGCTTTTAGGGAAATGAACGTGAAATAATAATGCCATGGCATTTTTAAGCCCAAGCGGACTTTTAAAACCAAAACTGCCAAAACATTTGGATAGTTCAATCACGCTATTCAGTTGTATACCTTTTTTACGAAATAAATGGGCATCATTTTTCAGCCCAAAACCTACTTTAATTTGATCGCGATTGGCAAAAACTGGCTGCAAAAATTGCCAAATGTCATCATTGAGCTGAAATAGATAGGCTTTTTCTAAGGTTGCGAGCTGAATTAAATGCGGGCCTGTAGAAACTTCGCCTACATTAAACGTGGGTTTAGATTCAGAATCGAAACCCAAGACAGCTGCGGTTTTCAGTTCAGCTTCAATTGCTAGACATTGCTCTAGATTTTGAATCAGTACAATATTTTGACGCGCAATATTTTCAAACAGTGGCAATTGCCGAATTTCATCAGGGCTAGGCAGGGTACGCAGACGAGTGAGATCCATAACATTCAAAGCGGTAAAGAAGCGGTTTTAGCCTAAAGCGTTTTGCGGAATTTGGCAAAGTTTAAAAGATTGAAAATGCTGTGCAGGACAAAGATTGCAGCGAATATCCTGAAAAAATAGCCCAATAGATGGGCTATTTCGAAATATCAACCAAGTGGAATATTTTTGCTTAGACGTTGCTGAATATACCTGACAAGAAGCTGCCAATAATCGCCAAAATCATCAGCACAATAAAAATCCAAGCCAGTACTTTTTCCCAACCTGCAGTTTCACGTACCGCACCATAGCTATTTTGACGATCATCGCCAGGTGCAAATACCAAATATAAACCCATAATAATATTCACCAAAGGCACCAAAATCAGCAAAGATAACCAGCCAGTATGATTGCGGTCATGCAAGCGGCGGATGGTGAAAATAAAGCTAAAATAGAACGCAACGATATAAATGATCACGAGCAAGATCATGCCGATGCCCATAGAGCCAGAGCCGAGCTCTAGCAATAAATTGGGTGCAACAACGGCAATAATTGCAATCAGTACTGCAAGCCCCAAGCTGAGCAAACAGTTCCACGCTAAAAATGATAATCGACCAAAACGCCCCGCTGCACTGAGTGCAGAATCTTCTACATATTGACTCATTGTTGTAATTCCTAGATTTTTTGAATTTTCTGTCGCATACCGTATATTTGCTCAAAAATCTTGTGAGATATCTCTCTCACATCGCAAACATAGACCAATTATCGACAGACCCTCAGTTTATTTTGAATAAAAGGTATAAAAAACGCTTTAATTTTAAACACAAATCAATGTGCAATAAAAGTGAAAAACATTCACGCAAAAATAAAGCCGAGATTAACTCGGCTTTATTGATTGAAGCATCCTGAATATTAGATATTCCATTCCACAAAGTTTTTTAGTAACTGCAAACCAACAGTGTGACTTTTTTCTGGGTGGAACTGCGTTGCAAACAAGTTGTCTTGATGCAGGGCTGTACAGAAAGTTAAACCATAATCACAGGTCGCGGCCACGATTTTTTCATCTTGCGGTTCAACATAAAAACTATGCACGAAGTAAAAACGCGCATCTTGTTCAATGTTGTTCCACATAGGGTGGCTCGGGTCACGTTGATGTACCTGATTCCAACCCATGTGTGGCACTTTTAAACCTGCTACTTCAGGAAAGCGTTTGACTGTACCTGCAAAAATGCCCAGTGCATCTGCTCCGCCATTTTCTTCGGAATGTTGCATCAGCGCCTGCATGCCTACACAAATTGCAAGTACAGGTTTATTAAAGACCGCGTTGCGTACCACGTCATCAATGCCAGCTTCATGCATGCCTTGCATACAATCACGCATAGCACCCACACCTGGAAACACAATTTTATCGGCTTGTGCAATCAGTTTTGGGTCATTGGTCACATCTACCGTTGCACCCACATGCTCTAAAGCTTTCGCTGCAGAGTGTAAATTTCCCATGCCATAGTCAAGAAGGGCAATTCGGGTCATTAGAGTGTTCCTTTGGTTGATGCCACTGTATTTTCAGCACGCGGATCGACTTCACATGCCATGCGTAAAGCACGTGCAAATGCTTTAAATACGCTTTCAATTTGGTGGTGGCTGTTTTTACCTTTGAGGTTGTCGATGTGCAGTGTCATTAATGCATGGTTGACAAAGCCTTGGAAGAATTCTGAGAATAAATCCACATCAAAAGTACCAATACGTGCGCGGGTAAATGGAATATCCATAAATAAACCCGGACGACCCGATAAATCGACAATCACACGGCTTAAAGATTCATCAAGTGGTGCGTAAAAGTGACCGTAGCGTCGTAAACCTTTTTTATCGCCCAAAGCTTGAGCAAAAGCTTGTCCAAGCGTGATACCACAGTCTTCTACAGTGTGGTGATCATCAATTTCCAAGTCGCCATCACAATGAATATCAATATCAAACAAACCGTGTCGCTTGATTTGATCAATCATATGGTCTAAAAATGGAACTCCAGTGTTGAGTGTGCCTTGACCCGTACCGTCCAGATTCACACGAACTCGAATTTTAGTTTCGTTGGTATTTCTCACCACTTCACTGATACGTTGGGTCATAGACACGTTCCTCAAAAAACGTCAAAAATGATTGATGTAAAATGTTTTCGCTGTGACGAAGTCTCAGCATATTAGATTGCTCAGGAGGGTTAATCAATGCCTATTACCGTACATGCCTATACTTCACTGGAAAATACCGAAGTGCGCAGCCAGCTTGAGCGACTGTATGATACCAGCCCTGAATTTGGCGATGGGCAAGATGCGGTAAGCCAACTTGAGCAGAACTTGGCTCAGTATACCCTACTTTACACGGCAGAATTTAATACTAAAGTGATTGGTGCGATTTGGTGCACAGGGCAAGATGATCATCGTACGCTTGAATATATTGTGGTGCATCCTGCAAACCGTGGTCGAGGTGTGGCAGATCGTTTGGTGAGTGAGGTGTGCCGTATGGAAGAAGCCAAAGGTGTGCAGCACTTTCAGCCGGGTTGTGGTGCGATTCATCGTTGTTTGGCGCATTTGGGTAAGTTGTGAGTTTTTAAAAAGCTGACGTTGTGTCTGTCTTTTCAGTTTATCCGTATAGGTCAAAATTAAATTAGTATCGAAAATCCCTTCTCTTGCGCCATATATGGCTCAGGGATGAGGAATATCTTCCGTAAGAGGATGATGGGGGATTGAAGTATGGTTTTAATCGGATTTGTGAAAGAAGTTTATCCACTGGAGCGTAAAACCTCGTGGTTCAGCACGAGGATATAAGCGACTGGAGTAAACCATATGAACGACACGAAATGTCGTTTTAAATACTTGTACTATAGTCACTATTAAGAAAAATACTG
>NZ_JAYFSK010000072.1:0-9280 GCF_041464035.1 Acinetobacter sp. AL9
CTAAAATACAAAAGATAATCATTTAAATCTCTAATAAATACCCACCTTGCCACTACTGAATCGACATAGACAAAATGAGCACTTATGCAAATATTTGTCTATATTTTTAGTTATAGTTAATTACTCTCCTCCGAGAAGACCTTTCCATGGGTTAGACATTAAGTCATCTTGATCTTCAATAGTGACTTTAATTTCATCATTCAATAATTGTCTAATCAAATGAACCTTATCATCTGGGATGAGCATCAGTTGAGCATTTAGTCCTGCCGCAATAATTTCTAAGGTATCTAATCGAGGATTGCCTTGACTTTCCAGTTTTTGGTACTGCTGTCTTGAAATGCCTGTACGTGATTGCATATCAACTTGCTTTAAACCCAATAGGGTTCGTCTTTTTTTGACTTGCTGTAGTAAAGACTTATTTAGTGTAGACATATTTATTGCTTTTTGGTGGTATAAGAAGCATATTAGTTGCTTTTTTATTAAGAAGCAATGACAGAAATTATTAACAGGCTCCGCGGCATCAATATTTAGGATCTAGGCAAGCTGATCTTGTTTAACATAAGCCACTTAGTAGTAGCTAATACTATCTTTTGTTTTGGAGTTTTTTTTATCTTGTATGATTGATACTTTGGAGCATCATCTACACGGTTTTTTGTTCACAGTTTTGAAAGAGCACTTTTGTAAACTTACTTTTTTAAGTATAAAAATTTCTTATGAAGTAAAATATTGAATAAAACAACAATAAAAAAGCCCCAGTCATTCAACTGAGGCTTTTAGAATCTGGAGCGGGAAACGAGACTCGAACTCGCGACCCCAACCTTGGCAAGGTTGTGCTCTACCAACTGAGCTATTCCCGCATGCGGTGTATAATACATGATGCAAAAATAGGGTCAATCCATTTATGCAAAAAATTAGCTTAATTGCATAAATAAACGACATTTTTTAGAACAACTGGCGATGAGATCGCCAAATTTAAGTAGAAAAACACGCTGTAACAGCACCAAGCACGAATGATTCTGCCAAAGTGCTGAGAATTGTATAGAACGCAGTTATACTGCTAGGCAGCCTTTAAACCATTTTGGGAAATACAATCATGAGTTTAGAACAACAATTGTTGCAACGCTTAGCTGCTTTAAATCCAAGTCATTTAGAAGTTGTGAATGAATCTGCAGGGCATGGCGGTTATTTCCCAGGAAAAGAATCCCATTTTAAAGTGGTGATGGTCAGTGATGTTTTTCAGGGCTTACGTTCGGTACAACGTCATCAAAAAATTTATGCCGCTGTGGGTGATCTACTCGCGCCAAATAAAATTCATGCGCTTGCGATTCATGCCTTTGTTGCCTCTGAGTGGCAAGGCCAAGATACGTCAAGCCCTGAATGTGCACATGCACCAAAAGATGCGTAAGGGAAGGCTATAGATGGAAAATTTATCAATGCTGAACAATATTCACGTTGCTGCAGTGGCTTTGTTGCTGTTGGTGATTGTGGTGCGTGCCATGACTTTATTTAAAGGTACATTGAACCACTCTCCAAACCCTAAAGCATGGAAAGTCTTTGTAGCTTTGCAGCATTCGGCACTCACGCTGATTGTGGTGACAGGAGTCATTGCCTTATTTCTGAAGGATTTTCAGGTCGAAGCTTGGTTTTATGCCAAAATTATTTTATTTTTTGTGATGCTTTCTTCTTTGATTAAAGCGTATAAAAAAGATGAGCGTATTTTGCTGGTGCAGCGCCGTGTTGGCTGGGGACTGGCCCTGATTGCTTTCATTGCCATTTTAGGTTTGGTTATGCTTAAACCAAGTTTTGGCTAGGGCAAGTTTAAGGATTGTTAGACACTATGCGCCAACAATCATAGCGGGTCGGTTAAACTGAACATATAACAAGAACTGAAGTCATTCAACGAGGGGCGACAATGCGCACACGTGTGGTGTTTAATCAGAAAGGTGGTGTTGGAAAATCCAGTATTACCGTCAATTTGGCTGCAATCAGTGCGCATCAGGGTTTAAAAACATTGGTGATTGACCTCGACCCGCAAGCCAACTCCAGCCAATATTTATTGGGTGATGATGCCACTTATTCTGCCGACAAGCCTGCGCTTGAACCCAACATCGAAAATTACTTTGAAGAAGTGTTGGGTGCAAATCAATCCAAAGGCTTATTAGGCAATGCTTTAGGCTCAATTTTAAAAAACCGCAGCAAAGGTTTAGAAGCCTATGTGCATCAATCGCCATTTAAAAATTTGGATGTAATCCCTGCGAGTCCGCAATTGGGCGGTTTGGCACACGCACTTGAATCGAAACATAAAATTTACAAACTGCGCGATGCCTTGCAACAATTGTCCGATCAATATGACCGTGTATTTATTGATACCCCACCTGCATTTAACTTTTTTACGCTCTCTGCCTTAATTGCGGCAGATCGGGTGCTCATTCCTTTTGACTGTGATGTCTTTTCTAAACGTGCCTTACAAAGCTTGATTGAAAATGTTTTGGAAACTCAGGATGACCACAATGCAAACTTGCAAATTGAAGGCATTGTGGTGAATCAATATCAAGCACAGGCCAAGTTACCGCGTGAAGTGGTGCAGCAACTTAAAGATGAAGGTTTACCTGTTTTGAATAGCATGTTGCCGCCTTCGGTGTTGATGAAAGAATCACATCATAAAAATTTGCCATTAATTCATTTGGCAACAGATCATAAATTGACGCAGGCCTATCAATCGTTGTTCAATGAAATTGAGCAAGCGTGATACAGAGGTAGACATGAAAACATTTGCAATTGGTCTTGTCGCGGCAAGTAGTTTATTGCTGGGGGCTTGTGCGACCACAGTGAAACCTAGCTATGTGTCGCCTACACATTATCAGGCTTTGAATTGCCAACAATTACAAAGCGAATATAACCGTATTCAGCAATATATTGAAAGCGGTGTCGAAGCGCCGAAACGTACAGGTGTTGGTGTAGGTATCGGTTTAGGCGGTGGTTGGGGAAGCCGTGGCGGTTGGGGCGTTGCACCGAGTGTTTCAGTCAATATGGGACAGTCATCCAATACTAAAAGAACAGAACTGGCACGTCTTTTAGGTGAACAAGAAGCCATTGTACAAGCAGCAAAATTTAAAGCTTGCCCGATTATTGTTAAGCCCAAACCTGTAACATCTTAAATTTTAGGATTTGCGAATATTTCGTCCGTGGTGCTGCCATTTGTGCAGCACCATTGCTTAAAAAATGTAGCAAGATAATTCAAGGTTGATCTCAATCTAATATTTTAAAAACAAAAACTTAATTTTATTTTCTGTTCTATTTATACCCTTGGGTCAGTCCTGCCAGATAGAAAAACTTGTCATTTTCAATGGCTTTCATATAAGGTGTGCTCCTATTTTTGATTTGCATGCTCTGGTGTTTATGATTGAAAGTTGGCTCTTTGTCCTAGCAATGATTGCGGTCTTGATGATTCCTGGCCCGACCAATGCGCTATTGGCAAGCTCAGCCCACCAACAAGGCATTGCCAAAACCAGTCTGCTGATTCCCGCAGAGTTTTTTGGTTATATGTATGCCATTAGTCTGTGGGCGTTATTCATTCATTTGAGTGCGCCAATTTGGCCTTATTTAATTGATATACTGCATGTTTTAAGCGCAGGCTATGTGTTTTGGATGGCTTTTCATTTATGGAAGCAGTCACATTTAGAGCAACATTGTCAAAAACACTCTGCCATTCGCCCTGCACAATTATTTTTTTCGACTTTTAAAAACCCGAAAGCCTTGTTATTTGCGGCAGGTATTTTGCCTACAGAAACATGGGATAACCCGACCAACTTTGCCATGGTCTATGTCTTATTTGGTCTGATTTTATTGCCAACAGCGTTATTTTGGATGTCTTTTGGGCGAGCAGTTTTGGCGCGAGAAACCAATAAAGTGACGGCAGATTTGTTATATAAAGGCTCGGCTTTGCTGTTGGTGGTGTGTATGCTGCCAGTGGTAGCACGTTTTTTCTAAAGATTTAGAGATTTTTGGTGAGTTGAGCACTCATCTCACCTATTTTGAATGGATAAGGGCAGCACTGTTCAACAGGCATGCCCAAAGAATTTCACAACTTAAGCAGTTTTTTTCTTGAGTTTTTGGCGAATAAAACCAATCACCCCAGGCAAGACACTTAAAATAATAATGCCGAAAATTAAATGGGTGAAATTGTCTTTCACAATTGGCATATTGCCAAACAAATAACCGAGTGTAATAAACGACGCGATCCAGCAAAAAGCGCCAATTACGTTATAGGTTAGGAAGTATTTATAATTCATGCTGCCTGCACCCGCCACAAAGGGCGCAAAGGTACGCGCAAAAGGCACAAAACGCGCAAAAATAATGGTTTTTCCGCCGTGTCGCTCAAAAAACTTCTGGGTTTCGATCAAATGTTTTTTATTGATAAAACGTGATTCCAGCTCAAAAACCCGTGGACCAATATATTTACCAATGTGGTAATTCAAGGTGTCACCGAGTACCGCAGCAGTAAACAATAAAATACCCAAAATCCACGGATCCATCACTCCTGTCGATGCAGCCAGTGCGCCTGCTGCGAACAGCAAACTATCGCCAGGTAAAAACGGCATGACCACCAAGCCTGTTTCTACAAAAATAATCAGGAATAAAATAGCGTAAATCCATACCCCATATTGGGTGATGAATTCGAGCAAATGTTCATCGACGTGTAAGATAAAATCAATCAGTTCCATGGGGAAAAAACAAGCGAAAGTGTGCCCAAATCCTAGCAGTCCACAGGCGGAAAGTCAGTATGAAAAGGTAAATAATTTTCACAGTGATTTTAGGGATGCTAGACCAGCCACATCGGTTCTTTTTCGTTGCATAGATGCAACAACATGTCTTTTAAATGCGTATTTATCCTGAATTTTGAAAAAACTAAGATGTATTTGTCTTCAAGAATGAATCAAAAATATAGGTGATCTGATGTTTAATCCAAATGTTGTGTTAAAAAGTGTGGTCGAAAAAGCAAGTGTGCAAGCCATTGTAAGTTTATTTGCACGTGCTTTTTTAGCGTATTTATTTATTGTATCTGGTTGGGGAAAAATTGCAGGCTATGATGCAACAGTGGGCTATATGCAAGCTATGGGTGTTTCAGGTTCATTGCTACCTTTGGTGATTTTGCTAGAACTTGGTGGTGGTTTGGCAATTCTATTCGGTTTACAAGCACGTGTCGTGGGTTTGGGTTTAGGTGTTTTTAGTCTTTTAACTGCATTTTTATTCCATGCTGCACCAGAAGATGCGCTGAATTTTATGAAAAATATTGGTTTGGCTGGCGGTTTCTTCTACATCATGCTTTACGGTGCAGGCAAAATAAGTCTAGACCATCTTTTGGAAGCAAAAAAGTAAGTCATTGATTTCCACATCAGCTCAACAATTTAAGCAATCTTCAAGAAGGTTGCTTTTTTTATGCCATAGAAAATGCATAGTCTTTTAAAACTTAGAGTATGTGGTCACTGCAATATCACGAAGAAAAATAGCCATTTTTAGGATTGTCTGAATAGTGTGCGCAAGGCGTGGAAAAATGCTAGAATAGCGCGCTTAATTCGTTTGCCTTTCTATAGTTGTTTGTCATGACTACCAATACTCAAATTACTGAAGATCGTATCCTGATTCTGGATTTCGGTTCGCAATATAGCCAGCTGATCGCACGTCGTGTTCGTGAAGCGGGCGTATATTCTGAAATGTATGCCTACGATATGTCGGAAGAAGACATTCGTGCATTTAATCCAAATGGTATTATCTTATCGGGTGGACCTGAAAGTGTTCACCAAGCGGGTAGTCCACGCGCACCTGAAATTGTATTTAACTTAGGCGTACCTGTACTGGGTATCTGCTATGGTTTACAAACCATGTCAGAACAACTGGGCGGTAAAGTTGAAGCGGGTTCAGTACATGAATTCGGTTATGCCGAAGTCGATATTTTGGTACGTGACAAACTGATTGGTAACTTGCAAGACCGTGAAAACCAATTGCACGTTTGGATGAGCCATGGCGATAAAGTGGCACGCATTCCAGAAGGCTTCCAAATTACGGCAAGCACACCAAGCTGCCCTGTGGCGATGATTTCTGATGAAACACGCCGTTTCTATGGTATTCAATTCCACCCAGAAGTAACGCACACAGCTAAAGGTGCAGAACTACTGTCTAACTTCGTACATCAAATTTGTGGCTGTCGTGGTTTGTGGACACCAGAACACATCATCGACTTGCGTGTAGAACAATTACGTCAGCAAATTGGCAATGAAAAAGTATTACTTGGCTTGTCAGGTGGTGTCGATTCATCTGTGGTTGCTGCCTTATTGCACCGTGCCATTGGCGATCAATTGACGTGTGTATTTGTAGACAACGGTTTGTTGCGCTTGAACGAAGGCGATCAAGTGATGCAAATGTTTGCAGAAAACATGGGGATTCGCGTAATTCGTGCCGACGCTGAACAGCGTTTCTTAGGTGCATTGGCTGGTGAAGTTGATCCAGAGAAAAAACGTAAAATCATTGGTCGTGAATTTATTGAAGTTTTTGCCGAAGAAGCACGTAAGCTGGATGGCGTGAAATTCTTGGCACAAGGTACGATTTACCCAGACGTGATTGAATCTGCAGCCAGCAAACAAGGCAAAGCGCATGTGATTAAATCACACCACAACGTGGGCGGTTTACCAGAAGATTTAGCTTTTGAATTGGTTGAACCATTACGTGACTTGTTTAAAGATGAAGTTCGTAAGCTTGGCACCACTTTAGGCTTGCCACACAGCATGATTTACCGCCATCCATTCCCAGGTCCAGGTTTGGGCGTGCGTATTTTGGGTGAAGTGAAAAAAGAATATGCAGACATTTTACGTCTAGCTGATGATATTTTCATGCAGGAATTACGTGCAAGTGGCTGGTATGACAAAACAGCTCAAGCATTTGCAGTATTCCAACCTGTAAAATCTGTTGGTGTAGTAGGTGATGGTCGTCGTTATGCATGGGTAATCGCACTACGTGCCGTAGAAACAGTGGACTTTATGACCGCACGTTTCGCACACTTGCCGTATGACTTGGTGGATCGTATTTCAACGCGCATCATGAATGAAATTGCAGAGGTTTCACGTGTGGTTTATGACGTATCGTCTAAACCACCTGCAACCATTGAATGGGAGTAATTCAGGGATTTCACGAAGCACTGCTTCGTGCCTGAATTACGCCAAGCGCTATACGCGCGGCAGCTAGGGGTTTCAAGCAGCACTGCTGCTTGCCAGTTTTACGACATGAGCCCATTTTAAAGTACAGCTTTTAAAATGGGTGCAATATGCCCGCGGCAGTGAGGGATTTCGGACAGCACTGCTGTCCGCCTGAATTACGCCATGAGCCTATTTTAAAGAATGGCTTTTAAGATAGGCGCAAGATGCCTGGCGGCAGCTAGGGGTTTCAAGCAGCACTACTTCGTACCTAAATTACGCAATGAACCCATTTGAAAGCAAAGTTTTTAAATGGGCACAATGTGCCAACGGCAACTAGTTTTTCTCTTGCACATAGAAAAGAGCACTTCATGTGCTCTTTTTTTTATGTTTGCTAAACAATCCAAGATTTAATTTCTTTTTTTACCGTAGACTTAGGGGGCTCAGGCATCCCTACATCAAAACTGATAACACAATTTCGTCCACGTTGTTTGGCTTGGTATAAGGCCAAATCGGCTTCTTTAATCAGGGTCTGCAAGTCGGTTTGTTGTGGTTTTAAACTCGATACGCCAATGGAGACAGTGAAATTAAAACATTTTTTATCAATGCACATTTCATGCTGAGCAATTTTTTGTCTTAAGCGCTCCGAAATCATCAATGCTTCATCTAAGCTGGTTTCACTGAGCAGTGCAATAAATTCTTCACCGCCAAAGCGTGCCAAAATATCCTTGCGGCGCATTTCTTTACGAGCAATGTCTGCAATATTTTGTAAGACTCGATCTCCAATATCGTGCCCATAGGTATCGTTAATTTGTTTAAAAAAGTCGACATCAAACATCAGCAAGCAGACCGATTCAGATTTAGGCCATGCATGAATTTTGTGTTCTGCCATGTGTACAAACTGACGTCGGTTATTGAGTTGGGTCAGTTCATCGGTATGCGCCAAGGCTTGCAAGGTATGAAAATTCCAGTCATCCAGCAAACTGCGTAAAAAGTGATGGCGGGCATTTAGGGTATTGATCCAGCTGATATACAAACTCAACAAACATACAGGGATATACACCACCATAAAAACTAAGGCATCCTGCAAGTTGGTGAGGGAAATCACCCCAAAAAACATGAGTACGCTCATGACCAATGAATTATAGACCGCAGGGCGGAAACGCACTTGAATACACAGATTGGCCATGAGTACAAAAATGACCGAGGCATAAACATAAGTGGAAATCCAAGGGCTTTGTGATTGCGACAGGATATAGAACCAAATACCGCAGCACAGTGTGGCGCTGACCGGTAAAATTAAATCCAGCAGGCGAATATCTTTGATCAATTTAAAGCAGAAATAATTGCCAATCAGCGCCAATACAACAGCACTGAGACGGAGTGTGGCCGAGAGCGTAGTGACATCTGGAATGATGAAATAATCGATAAAGAAATACAGCAGGAACGTCATTTGCCCAATGTAATTGACTTGGCGTAAATAACGACGCTGATGTAAATTTTGGTGTTGATAAAAATGTGTTTCAAATTGTGGTGGAAGTTGCGCAGTAGGGTGCTGCAATGCTTTTTCAATTGCTTGTCGGTTTTCAAGATCACACTCAGTTGTTTTTAAAAGTTTTTCTGAGGCTTCCTGATTGCTTAAAATCTTCGAACGGGTCTGTTCCCCCATTCGAGCTTTTACAGACATAGCGATATTTACTCAAATTGACAACTTATAGTTAGGATTATGCGCAAAATGCAGAAAAAATAACCTCCCTAAATTTGGGTATTTTCTCTATTTTTTTTAAATTTTGGTCAAAATTATGCCATATATTTTAAGGTGTAGTTCAAGTTTGGACCATAAAAATCAGAACAACAAATTTCATCTTGCTCTTCGTTAGTGATTTAGCGTATTTAATAGTCAAGGAGTTTACAGAAATATAAGAGTGATTTATATCAAATAATTATATTGACAAATATAGTCAAGCATATACAATTTAGGTATTAAATTTTAAAAAAACTTGCAATGAAATACTTGACTGAAAGCTTAAAGAAAGTAGAGCAAGACCTTGCTTATTTTGTATCCCCTGAAAATAAAGATGGGTTTATTAAGG
>NZ_JAYFSK010000073.1:0-9129 GCF_041464035.1 Acinetobacter sp. AL9
CAAACGAACAAATAGAGCAGATAGAATTTGCACTCAACCATCGTCCTAGAAAAACACTAGGTTGGTATACACCGAGTGAAGTTATGGCTGGTTTTTATACTGTTGCACTTGCCGCTTGAATCCGCCTCTTTTTTAAAGAAGATTAATTATAATTTATTGTTCAATAAGAATAGATAAATTCTGAGCAGAATCTATGTCAAAAATAGTATGGGGTGGAATGGGGGTTGCAGTGTTGGCAGGAGCTGTCACTGCAGGAAATTTATATGCAGATAAGAGCCTGCGTGAGCATTATCAACAAAATTTAAATCCTGTACCCAATGTGAGCGTCCAATATACGGACTACGACATGGGGACTTTAACAGGTACTGCCAAATGGAAAATGACCATTATTGCAGACCCATGTAATGCTAAAGAAAAACTGGTGTTTCACGGACAAGATCAAATTCAGCGGACATGGAAAGGTTACCAAATTGATTCTAAAATGAATCTGGAACAAGGGCAGGGACAATTTTCCGAGTTCTTTCAGCAGCCTCTAAATGTGACAACGCAAGTGAATTGGTTGGGTGCATCGACCACGAAATTGAGCATACCTGCTATAGAGAAAAAAGAAGCAGGACTTGAAGCTAAATTTTCTCCTATGCAGATTGAGTTTCAGGCGAAACAAAGTCAGGGGCAGCAGAAAATTGTAAATATGAGTTTTGATGTGCCTCAATTGACGGTGCTGGATCAATTTGGACATCTTCAAGTAAAAGGCATGCAGTTTAAAACCAATCAGGCTTTGAATGTGCAGTCTTTAGAGCCGGGCTATCTCCAATTCAGTATTGCAGAAATGCAGCGTCAAGACCCAAAAGCAGTGGGTTCAGGCAAAATGAAAGACTTCAGTTGGCGTATGGATACTCAACTGCATGAGCGCACGGTAGATATTCAATCGAAATTTAAAATTGCCGAGTTAGGTTTAAATAATGTGCCTGCCATGCAAGACCTGCAAGTGAATTGGGATGTTAAAAACTTGCAGCGCAGTAAAATGCAGACGTTTCTTGATATTGTGCAAAAACAAAACAACTCATGCCTAGAAGCGGAAAACTTTGAGAAAGAAGTTCAACAAGCCTTGTTGGCTGTGATTAATGAGGGCTTTCAGTTCGAATCCAAGAAGAATCAGTTGAAATTAGGCACAGGCAGTATTCGGGCAGATTTGGTTGGTAAAGTGATGCCAGGGCATCAAACCACTGTAGAAGGCTTAGCGAAAATGTTCCCAAGTTTATTGGAAATGCAAACCGATGTGAGTTTTAACAAGCAAGTGGTCAAAACCATTATGAATAATTATATGAATGCTGCAGGTAAAAGCATGTCTGATCAGGAGTTGGAACAGATACTCAGTGCGATGCAAAGCAATCAGCAAATTCAACGTGATGGTGATGAATTTAAACTGTCGATGCATTATCAATATGGTGAAAAGAAGTTTTTAACTGGTCAATAATCTAGATACTGATCTACGATAAAACAAAGCCTGTTCAAATGAACAGGCTTTGTTGTATTGCCATATCGTTTATTTAAACAGGCGGGTGCTGAATTTTCCAAGCACGGTGGATTTTGGTGTTGCGTTTGAAATCTTGCCCAATGGTTTCATGGCTAATTTCCTGCACATCAAACATGGCTTCAATTTCTTCATCCATTTCAAAACCACGGTAGTTGTTGGAGAAGTACAGCGTTCCGCCTGTGGTTAAGCGGTTCATGGCACGCTTAATTAAAGAAACGTGGTCGCGTTGTACGTCAAATGTTCCGTAGAACTTTTTAGAGTTTGAGAAAGTTGGTGGGTCAATAAAGATCAGATCATATTGTTCATGACCTTCTTTGAGCCATTCAAAACAATCACTGGCAAAGAATTGATGTTGTTCATCGGCATGGTCTACCGTTAAACCATTCAATACAAAGTTTTCTTTAGACCAATTCAAATAAGTATTGGATAAATCGACGCTGGTGGTACTTGCTGCACCGCCAAGCGCGGCATGTAAACTTGCAGTTGAGGTATAACTGTATAAATTCAGGAAGTGCTTGCCACGTGCTTCTTTGGCAATACGTAAACGCATTTGACGATGGTCAAGGAACAAGCCTGTATCTAGGTAGTCGGTGAGGTTAACCAAAATTTTAGCCTGACCTTCTTGCACAATAAAACGCTTCGAGGCGGTACTTTGTTTGGTGTACTGGTTTTTACCTTCCTGACGGGCACGGGTTTTAATAAATACCGCATCGCGCCCTAAACCTGTGACAGCGCGAATGGCTTGTAAGGCAAGGTTAAAACGCTTTTTGGCTTTTTCAGGATCAATTTTTTTCGGCGGTGCATATTCTTGCACGTGCAAACGGTCGCCGTATAAATCGACTGCGACATTAAAGTCAGGTAAGTCGGCATCGTATAAACGCAGACAATGCACATTTTCTTTCACCGCCCATTTTTTCAGGCTTTGCATGTTTTTTTGCAAACGGTTGGTGAAATCTTCTGCGCCTTCAATGGGTTCAAACTGTTGCGGTTGCCAATCTGCTAAGAATGGGCGTGCGAATGTTGCAGGTTTGATCGTACCAAAACGGACATAAATTGGCAGTTTACCGTTCATCAAACGTAAAATTTGCGGGTCATTGAAAGCCAACACATCGGCTTGTTCAACTTGGGCTGCAATGACGGCTGCTTTTTGATTTGGGAAATGCTTTTGCAAGAGGGCAGACAGACCCAAATATAAGGCACGGTTCGAGGCTTTATCGCCCAAACGCTCACCATAAGGTGGGTTGGTTACAATAAAGGCCTTTTTACCTTCGGCTTGAAAGTCGGGCCAGTCAGCCAAAGTACGTTCTTCAATTTGAATCTGATCGAGCAGACTTTCAAAACCTGCTGCAATAATATTTTGCTTGGTGGCTTTGACTGCTTCCCAGTCGGCATCGAAAGCATAAAATTTTGGCAATGGTTGTTGTAATGCAGTTTGATGGCGTTCAGCCGCTTCTGCTTTAATGCTCATCCATAATTCATGGTCGTGACCTTGCCAACCGTTAAAACCGAAACGACGTACCAAACCCGGTGCACGGTCAGTCAGCATCATCAATGCTTCAATAATAAACGTACCCGAACCACACATTGGGTCTAAAATAATGTCGGGTTGAATTTGTTGTAATTGACCTTTTTGCAGAATCGCTGCGGCAAGGTTTTCTTTAATTGGGGCATCGGTCATAAAACGACGATAGCCGCGTTTATGCAGTGAATCGCCAGATAAATCTAGGCAGTATGTATGTTCTTTTTTACCTGCCAACACGTATAAGGTAATTTCAGGCTGTTTGATGTCAATGCTTGGACGTTTGCCCACTGCATCCATAAATGAATCGACCACACCATCTTTAACGCGCAAGGTCGCAAATTGGCTGTTCACTTTAATGTCACGCTCTATATGCAAACGCACTGCAAAAGTACTTTGTGGCGCAAAAATCAGTGACCAGTCAAAGCTCAGCGCACCTTCATAAAGCTCTTCGGCTACATCGCGCGCGTCGTGACTAAATTCAATTTCGTGTGTGTGAATTGGTGTAAGGACACGTGAGGCTAAACGTGACCACATGCAGACACGATAGGCATTTTCGAGTGTGCCTTTGAAAATTAAACGACCCGGTAAACGTTCGATATTTTGAATACCTAAACCTTGCATTTCTTCTTGCAATAAGGTTTCAAGTCCATCTGCACAGGTGACCCAATATGTAGAAAGACGGGGTTTCGAATTCATGAAAATTTCCAAAAGCAATTCAGCAATCGGCTATTTTACCGTATTTTGTGCTAGAAAACTTAGTGATTTAGCGTGAATCGTGCAGAATTTTAAAGGTCTAGGTTTGAAGAGCTTCAGGGCATTTTTTACTGTTTTTTTCTAAAAAGGCAATGAGGATGTAATGACATCTCTAAAAAATTTTGAGTGATTGTATTGCGGAAAAATAAAAACCTGAATATTCACATGATTGGTATGTATTTTGCTCATACATTGTTGTGATGGTGAACATTTTGCAGATGAGCATCAAACACTGCAAAACAACAATGAAGCGATAAGGGGAATATTTAAATGACCACGGCTACTTTAAACACGGCACAGGCTTTAACAGCAAATAACGAGATTTTTTCAGTTGCCACTTTAATTTATACGCGATTAAGACGGGTCAGTGGACGTGTGATTGATGTCATGTATCTGGTTGAAAATTCAGACTATGCACGTGCTGTGCTGCAATTGGCGCTCGCTACACACGATGAGGAATTGTGCCGTTATGCGCTGCGCTTAAAAAGTATATTGGCTAACTTAATGGATGCTGATGCAGAAATAACGTCGCCACAGACTGAAGCGCAGCAATTAGATGCAGTAGAAAATATAGAAAATATAGATGACTTGACTGAACCTACAGCTGAAGAAATTTATCGGGCGCAGGTGTCCCATCATTATATAGGGGCATTGCGTTAAACGGTGAATTGTACAGACTATGCCTACATAGCCTGAAGGTTGCGTAGGCAGTTGTAGGCGAAGATTGACCCACCAGATGTTCATCAAGCTCATATCAAGATGATTGGCTAGCAGAGCAGTTAAATATAAATGCCATCCTTTCACATCGCTTTGTAGAGTATTAAGCATGAAAGAAAGTGTAGATGAGTCTGCATGACTTAATTTTTAAAATCATAAGTTTCTTTTGACTAAATCACGCCAAGTTACACTGCTTTGCCAAATCAATTTCTGTATAATGCGTTAACTTAACGTATAAGGAATCTCTCATGCATTTGGCGGCATTGCATACTCCGAGCCAGATTCAATTGAATAAAGATGGGCATTTAAAACACTTTTTAACCATCGAAGGTCTTTCCAAAGAAACCCTCACCCAAATTCTGGACACAGCACAGTCCTTTTTCAATGAACAAAACCAACTGATCACCAATAATTTGCTCGAAGGGCGCACGGTGATGAATTTGTTCTTCGAAAACTCTACTCGTACCCGCACCACATTTGAAGCCGCAGCCAAGCGTCTTTCTGCCAATGTACTCAATATTGATATTGCCCGTTCAAGTACCTCTAAAGGTGAAACTTTGCGTGACACTTTGTGGAACTTAGAGGCGATGGCTGCTGACATTTTTGTGGTGCGTCATTCATCTTCAGGTGCAGCACATTTTATTGCTAAAACGGTTTGCCCAAAGGTTGCCATTATTAATGCGGGTGATGGCCGTCATGCACATCCAACGCAAGCGATGTTGGATATGCTGACCATTCGCCGTGAAACCCAACGACCTTATGAAGAATTAAGTGTTGCGATTATTGGTGATATCAAACATTCACGCGTGGCGCGTTCCGATGTGGCTGCCTTGCAAACACTGGGCTGTAAAGACATTCGCGTGATTGCACCGAACACCTTGTTGCCCTACGGTTTTGATGAATATGGCGCAGGCGTGCGTTTATTTAACAAAATGGAAGAAGGCATTAAAGATTGCGACGTGATTATCACCCTGCGTATTCAAAATGAACGTATTGATTCGCCAGCACTTGCCTCACAAGCCGAATTCTACAAAATGTACGGTTTAAACAAAGAGCGTTTGGCGCTTGCAAAACCAAACTGTATTGTGATGCATCCTGGTCCAATGAACCGTGGTGTCGAAATTGATTCAAGCATTGCCGATGGGCCTCAATCGGTGATTTTAAATCAAGTAACCAACGGTATTGCGGTACGTATGGCGGTATTGGCCTTGGCGATGCAAGGTCAATTGCAAGAACAAGGTTTGATTGACGCGATTGCGGTATAAGGAAAAAGTCATGGCGATTGTAAAAATTGAAAATGTACGTGTGCTTGACCCAATCCAGCAAATTGACCGCGTACAAACGGTATATCTTGAAAATGGCAAGTTGGTTGCAGAAAGTGCAGATATTAGCGAAAGCATAGATGCCCAAGGTCAATGGCTCATGCCAACTATGGTCGATTTATGCGCACGTTTACGTGAACCTGGTCAGCAACAACATGGCACGCTCAAATCTGAAGGCAAGGCCGCACGTGAAAACGGAATTCTGCACTTATTTACGCCACCCGATTCTAAACCAATCGTGCAAGACAACGGTGCACTCATTCATGGTTTGGTCGAAAAAGCCATGTTGGATGGTGGCATTTATTTAGAAGTGATTGGTGCACAAACTCAAGGTTTAAACGGCAAGCAGCCTGCCAATATGGCGGGACTGAAAAAAGGCGGCTGTAGTGCAGTGTCCAATGCCAATGCACCTTTTGAAGATGATGATGTCGTGATTCGCACACTGGAATATGCTGCAGGTTTGGACATGACCGTGGTGTTCTATGCCGAAGAACCGCAAATTGCTAAAGATGGCTGTGTGCATGAAGGTTTTATTGCATCGCGTCAGGGCTTGCCTATGATTCCAACTTTGGCAGAAACCGTAGCGATTGCCAAATATTTGCTGATGATTGAAGCCACAGGTGTACGTGCGCATTTTGGCTTATTGTCTTGTGGTGCATCAGTTGAATTGATTCAACAAGCTAAAGCCAAAGGTTTACCTGTCACTTGTGATGTTGCGATGCATCAACTGCATTTAACCGATCAAATTATTGATGGTTTTAACTCGTTAGCGCATGTACGTCCGCCACTGCGCTCAGAGCAAGACAAAGCATTACTGCGTCAAGGTGTAAAAGATGGTGTGATTGATGCGATTTGTACTCATCATGAGCCGTTAAATAGCTCTGCAAAAATGGCACCATTTGCAGATACTTTGTCAGGTTTTACTGCATTTGATACTTATATTCCATTTGGGATTCAACTGATTCAGGAAGGTCTGTTCAGTCCATTGGAATGGGTAGAAAAAGTGACACTTGCACCTGCGCGTGTGGCAAAAATGCAAAGTCGTTGGGAACAGGAAGCGGGTTGGGTCTTGGTTGATCCAGAAGTGGAATGGACACTGAACAAAGAAACGATTGTGTCACAAGGCAAAAATACGCCTTTGATTAATCAAGTTGTAAAAGGCAAACCAGTACGCGTCTTTACTGCTTAATATGCTCTGATTGATATTTTATTTTCAAGTTTAAATAAGAGTCAGCTTCGGCTGGCTTTTTTATTGAATTTTAACAATCCCCAAATAGAAAATCGAAGAAGAGACTCTACATTCCGTTGACTCAAATTTCACAACAAAATCAAAACACCACAATTTATTACATTTGTTTAAATTTTAAGCATATACACTAAAAAACAACTTGAAAACAAAGACAAAAAAAGAGGGCATATATATGCAAACAGATTTTATAGACTTGCTCAAACAAAGTGTGTCATCCATTGTATTGGAAGGGGAAACCCAGCATTTGCTTGAAAAAAATCAGGCATTAAATAGTTTTTATCCCATTTTATTGTCTATTTTAAATTCACGACCTGAACTGATTGACAATCTGCTGCGACAACTGAATCCACGTGTGGGCGATGTATTTGGTTCAAATCTATCTTTAAAACAGCAGTTTTTAGATTTGGTCAGCGGCACAGCACCGCAAACCGAAATTGAAAACACCCTGAATCGTTCAATTGCACCAAGTTTAAACTTTTTGGAAAATCAGGCAGGTTCATCTGACCCAGTTGCAATTCAGCATTTACTGCAAAACAATTTAGATTCAATTCAGGCGGCTTTACCGCAGTGGGCAACAGCATTATTGGCTGCTTTGGGGGTAAATAATGCTGCGGGCCAAACCGTACATCAAGCACCTGAAGTCATTGTGACTGAGCCAGTAGAAGAACGCCGTTCGTGGTTATTGCCAATTTTAGCTTTAATTATTTTAATTGGTTTATTGGCATTTTTATTCCGTGCATGTAGTGACCGCAACCAAGCGCCTGCAACCACACAGACCCAAGTGGCAGCAAATCAGGCTGCAATGTTGCAAGTCAGTACAGGCAGTGATGGTAATTTGGTGACCTGTCAAATTTTGCTGAATAATCCAAGCTATATGGAAATTCTGCAGAATGAAGTGAAGCAAATTTTCAATCATCCAACAGGTTGTGGTGCAGAAAATTTTGCCAACTATCATTCGGAATTTATTGATCAGGACGTGATTCCAAGCGTTTTAAAAATGCTGAAAGGTGTACCGAATGTCAATTTAAACTGGGTGGGTAATCAACTGTCTATTCAAGCCACGAACCCTGCCGATGCAGAGCGTTTAGCCAGTCAAATTCGTCCATTGGCTAAAAACATGACTGTAGTGACTCAGCAACCTGCAGAAACTACAGTAACCGATGTTAATCAGGCTGTAACCAGCAGTATTAGCAATGCCGAGCAGGCTTTGGCTGCAATTAATCCTGACAATATTCAAGCTTTGGATATTGCGACGGCACTCAATATGCAAATCATTAATTTTGATTCTGCATCGACTGAAATTCCAGCAGCCAATAAGTCTATTTTAGATCAGGCTGCGATATTGATGCAGCGCGCGCCACAAGTGCAATTAACCGTGAAAGGGCATACCGATGCCGTAGGTGATGCCAATGCCAACAAAACTTTGTCACAACAACGTGCGCAAGCAGTGGTCGATTATTTAGTATCACGTGGTGTAAATCCGGGTCAATTGCAAGCCATTGGTTTTGGTTCAGAGCAGCCGATTGCGGCAAATGCAACGCCAGAAGGTCAATTTAAAAACCGCCGTATTGAGTTTGAAGTCTTGAATGTAGATACAGGCACGGTGCGTAGTGTGGAAGATGCTGGCGTGGTAGAGCAAAAGGCGCCTCAATCTTAAAATAGGTCTATTTTCTTGTAAGCCTTCACTTTGCAAAGTGAAGGCTTTTTTATTGTGGATCAATCCCGAAGTATTGTGCAAATATCGAAATTGAAAGTGATTTTTTAAATGATTTTTGGTTTAGTGGAATAATTTTATAAATCAGTGATTTATTGGTTTTGTTGAGTGGAAAAGTATAGGAGTCAAAATAAACTCTCTCCCTTGTATTAAGTTTTAAAGCAGTGCATCAAAACTTGCAAAGGAGAGGGTTAATAACTGCTAGTTGAAATCTACCTATTTCTATATTATTATATACAAATGAGTAGATATGTTAGTATTGGCGTTGCAGCTAAAACACTGGGTGTTTCCATCCAAACCCTAAGAAGATGGGAT
>NZ_JAYFSK010000074.1:0-8934 GCF_041464035.1 Acinetobacter sp. AL9
TGATTCACCATAGTGACAGAGGGGTTCAATATCTTTCCATTCGCTATACCAATCGTTTAGAAGCAGCAAATTTACGAGCATCAGTCGGTACGACCGGTGATTCATACGATAATGCTTTGGCTGAAACAGTGAATGGCTTATACAAAACAGAGGTGATTGAATATTTAAAAGCAGATTGGCAAGGTTTAGCGGATGTACAACTTGCGACATTAAATTGGGTAGATTGGTTCAATAAAGAGCGTGTACATAGTGCACTAGGTTATGTGCCACCTTTTGATTTTGAAGCAATGTACTATGATAAAATTAATCCGTTAGGTCAGGTGGCCTAACTTAAATAAAAAGTCTCCGACAAACCCGGTACGGTTCACCGTTGAACTTTGCTAGCCTTCTTTTACAAAAGCTCCAGAATGATTCTATTCCATTTATATGACATTGTCCTCTGGCAAATTCATTCGCTCCATGATTTACTCTAAAATGCTTTGAGTAACCAACATCTACCAAACCATTGTATCCACGCCAACCATCACTATAAATTACACTTTCAAGTGCAACTTTACCTAAGATAACTTGTTGTAATCTAGTCTTTTTACAATCAGGGACTATTTCTGTATAAACTCGACCATTCCTTTCAAATATTCCAAATACAGGTTGTTTTAAAGTACCTCGACCTCGCTTCAATTTCCCATGAAAACCACGTTGTCTTTTTGCTCCAAAATAGCTCTCATCAACTTC
Organism: Acinetobacter sp. AL9; assembly: GCF_041464035.1. Classification (NCBI taxonomy): domain Bacteria; kingdom Pseudomonadati; phylum Pseudomonadota; class Gammaproteobacteria; order Moraxellales; family Moraxellaceae; genus Acinetobacter; species Acinetobacter sp. AL9. The sequence continues at coordinate 733 of NZ_JAYFSK010000074.1, forward strand.
AATAGAACCTACAAACTTTGCTCTTAAATCTGTTTGATAATCGTAGATTGCTTCTCTAAAAAGCATGTACCAATAGTTGATGGTATTACGGTTCAAGTTAAGCAATAAGGCTGTTTTAGAAGCAGGAATATCAATGCAAAAGCACTGAATAATTTTTTTAATCTTATAGTGACTTAATTTACTGTTTTCTATCATGATTCTAGACTAACATATCTATTCTGCTAGTCTAGAGCCTTGCCAAAAAGTTATTGTTTCATTTATGAAAGACCCTCTGACAACCAGGTCATTTTGAGCAAAGCGTTATTCAACCAAGCAAAGAGGGCAATTATTTGATCCATTTAAATCTCCTGGTCTTGGGGGAATAATAGTGCTTGTGTAAATAGAGACAGTTCTTGAGCACGGATGGGATTCAGTGAATAGTGTATCCAGCGTCCGTTTTTTCTGCCTTTAACCAGACCCGATTCAGTCAAACACTTCATGTGGTGAGATAAGGTTGATTGACTAATCGACAGATTCTTGAGTAATTCACATGCACAACACTCCCCTGCCTGTAACATTTGCAAAATCTGAAGACGGGTCTTATCCGTCAAAACCTGATACAGGGAAACCGCTTGCTGATGATCCAATTCCTTTATCCATCAAGGACCTATTTCACCAGTATGTAAATTATATTGATCATCGTCAATGTATTTTCACAAAAAAAGCCCTAATCAAGTTAGGGCTTTTTGCTATCCAAGACGCTTTATTTCAGCCGATTGCCCTGTTCATCAATAATGAATTCACCGTCTTCTTTGGCAAAGGCTCCTAATTGCGGCAAAGGCAGAATATCCAGCACGACTTCGGAAGGACGGCATAAACGCGTTCCGAACTCGGTGACCACCAACGGACGGTTGATCAGGATTGGATGCTGCAGCATGGCTTCAACCAGTTTCTCATCGCTCCAGCTCGCATCATCCAGATTCAGCTCGGCATAGGGATCGACATTTTTACGCAAGACTTCACGAACCGTTAAACCGGCGTCCCGAATCATATTGACCAGCTGATCTTTAGAGGGTGGCGTAAGCAGATATTCAATCACTTCCGGCTCAATTCCTGCATTGCGAATTAACGCCAATGTATTACGTGAAGTTCCACATGCTGGGTTATGATAAATTTGCACTTTTGGCATTTGATCCATGAGCTTTACCCTTATCAATGAATCATGTCTTTATATATGAATATACGCATATTCGAAATATGAAATATATTCATTTGTAGCATTGATCTGAGAATGAGTGTCTACAAACATTTAACACCGCTTCCAGGTACGGTCATCTCATATTTAGATATTGGATCTGGCTATAAGATTTATTCAAATACGCTACAAAAAAACCTTGGAACAATAAGTCGGTATTGACCGTGGAACAACAATAATCATTAAAACAACTTTCGCAGCTCTGCAACTTTCCCTATGCTATTAATCTTTACATAAATAATTGTTTTATATAAATAATTAGTAGATTTTCAGCAAACAGCCCTTGATTGTTGCTAAACAATTTTATTTTAGCTGCGTGTGATTCATTTTCGGATCAAATAGACCATTGTGCATGGTTCCCTGATCATCCAAAAGTGTGAATTCAATGCGATCAAATTCGGTAGACTGCGGAGCCTGCTCTAAGGGATAGATACGATTCGCTTGTGCAGGGGTCATCATATCCATCTGTTTTGCAACAATTCTAGATTGCTGACCCTGGATCACTTTTAGTCCGGTAAATGAAATATGGTAGGGTGTAGGGTTATGACAAACTAAAAACCACTGCCCTGCAGATTGTTGTAAGGAAAAGCGTAACTGTGCAGCAATTTGTTCAATATTCATTTTGGCCAAGTTGGCTGGGCGATAGAAAATTTTCAGCTGGGTATTCATCGCCAGATCTAAACGTGCCTGATTTGCGCTGACTAGCTGACTTTGTTCAGGGGGCTTACCCACAATTTCATAAAGATTGAGCCAATAGACTGATTCACGATCGGCAGGCATGGCGTCACCATTCTGCACAATGCGTATTGCCTGTATACCCTTAGGATTCATCTTAAATATTGCCGGCAACACTATAAAAGGGGCTTTGGCAAGATCGAGATTGCCCGAGCCATCATCTACCCATGTTTGCACAATAATTGGGTAGTCATTGCTATTGGCCAGTAGCAAGGATTGTTCCCTGCTCTGTTCTGCATAAATGACCCGGCTAGAGGCAGGCAAAATACCAGCCTGTGCAACAATACTGTGAGCGAATAAGCTTATGTAACATAAGTGTAGAATGGACTTCATTGCATTTTTACCAGCACATGGGCAGTTGCAAGTACGGAGCCCGCCGTTACAGCTCCCGCAGAAGGAAGCTTTTTCAGTACAGCACGCAGTGGAATGGTTGTCGTCTTTGTTCCCGATGATTGCGTAAGATCTGGAAATGCATACCACCCCGCATTATTACCATTCGGGAAATTAACAGGGAGGTAACATGTCTTATCGCCAGTTCCGTCAATGAGCGGATTATCCCAGCTACAAGCATTAGACAGAAAACCTACGGTGGTCGGGGGGAAACCACTGCCTGTAAAACCTGGCTGTCCTACAAAGTTCATCAGTGTACTACCACCATCTTTGTAGAGAAAAATCCCGACATTTTTAGCTCGAGCTGCATTGGTAGCATAGTCATCTGAGACTAGTGCAGTCACTCCCTGATTGGCATTGACCAGTCCTAAAGCTTGTGCCTGAGTATAGCTGGCTTGAGAAGCCTGAATGCCAACCGCGAATTGACCAGTATTCAGGCCAGCATTCACACCTCCTGTACATTCAATCTCAATGTTAAAATCTGTAGCCACCTGTCCGCCAGCATCCAGATGAGCCGTCGTAGTCAAAGGTAAAGTAACCGTCTGAGTGTTTGCCGTGGTCGCCCAGCAGGTATTTGCAGCAGGGACAAGGTAGGCTGCATTATACAAGGTATAACCAAAACCGTTATTCACCCCTAAAAAATCAAAAAGAGTTTCAGAGTCTTGTCCTTCCAAGTCATGAGAAAAAGGGACGGGACCACCACTTGAGGAGCTATCTGCTAATTGAATATACGCTGAGGGTTCCTCACATGAATAATTACCTGAATCCTCCACAGAACCACATACCAAACTAAAGCTTGGGCTACCATCAACCTTAAAAAATTCAACTGTTAGATTTGGAATATGTTTTAAACGGATACAATACCAGCCCGAAGGACATTGAGTCGCATTGCTGACAGTACCCGTATATGTTCCTATATCATAGCTTACCGGCACAGTTTTCCAAGTTTTTGTTAACGTAACACCGGCCATAGTCTGACGAATGCCAATTCCCTGAAATCCCGTATAGTAAACATTGGTCTGACCCCCAACATCTATACTTTGTACTAATTCCTCCCCTCCATGTAATGCATTTCCATTAGTGGCGACCAGGAACCGCACGTCACTCATATTATTAGTATCAGGAGCACAGCGCCATAAAATTGTTTCAGCTAAAGCATTTCTCACTTTATATTCCATAGGTGAGACTGTGACCTCAGAAATTTTCGTTCCTGCAGGTTGAATTGTATTATTATAAAGATGTAAATTTCCTACTGGAATTTTTGCTGCCGCATTATCCCCTGTATCAGTAACCTTATTAGCTTCCAGTATGCCTTCACTACCATCACGATAGTCGACAAATATGCACTGTGCCTGTACAGTAATACCAATACTCATTAACAGCATTACAAAAAAAAATTTGAGCACAATGTTCAATTTATTATCCATATTATTGATTCTCTACAATGCATTGTAATTGCAGTTTAATCATCGGTTGTTCCAACTGCTGACGGTCAATACGGTAAGGCATTGTGCAACGTTGTCCTGCATCATCACCCCAATCGAAAGTCAGTGTACCTTGTGGCTGTTCGACGCGCACATAAGCCTGCCCAGCCTGTCCGACCATGCCAATCACTTCACCGGCTTCATTGCGGACATCTGCCCCCATCGGAATATTTTGCCCTTCAGCTAACCTACTTTGTATCAGCACACTATAGCCATAACGGGTTTTAAAGTTTACTTTTACTGCAGCACCGGCATAGGGTGCAATACGCTGTTCACCACCTTCCAATTCGATATTGCCGGACACCCCTTGCGGGTCGAGGGCGATGGTATTGTAGCGATAAGGACTGATACTCGGGACCAAGGCATAACCAAAACGATCAATCCTGTTAGTTGGGGAACTGACAATTTTGGCACCTTTGGCACCTTTGGCTTCAACCAGGGCAAAGGTATCTCCGAGATAAGAACCCAATGTAATTCCACCAGCATGAATGGCCAAGGCACCACTGGCATTGAGAGAACTTTGCCAGTATTGCTGATTATAGGCACTATTCAGGCCCAGAGAAATTTTCGACAGCCGCTTGTACAAGCCGGCATTATAAGTCTGGTCATTCGACTGTCCGCCGCCATTCATGCCCAGGTTATAGCTCAAACTATAGTCTTCATCTAAGGCACCGCTAATGCCAACCTGATAATTATCACTGTCATTACTGCGATTATAGTTTGCGTTCAGGTTCGGCGTCAGCCTGCCGCGGTTTGAACCAAGTGGGAAAGACAGGCTCAGACCACCAAAGTTGTCAAAACGCTCTTGCTTGAACGAACCACCCTGAAGGCTATGCAATTTTTGCCGCGTATAATTCAGATTCATACTGAGAATACCAAAAGATTTTTGATAGCCAGCTTGTAGTGAAGTATCGCGTTGGCGTCCATCCCGATAGTCTTGGGTTGAACCAGATAAATAAAATGAACCATAATTTCCCAAAGGCTGACTCAGATTGATCTGAAAACGTGAACGCTGTAAATTGCTATATGAAGAAGCCCACAGATTGCCCTGCTCCCAAGCATAGCGGGATCTTAAAATGTCACTAAATTCACGATAGCCACTGGTCGAATAACGATAGCCCGCCAGGGTAATCGTGGTCTTGGTAGGTTGCAGAGTCTTACTGTACGTCAGATTGGTCATCCAGCCATCGGTGGATTCCTGTCCATCCATACTTGGTAACTCGGCTCGCGAGTACGTCAAATTGGCACCCAAAGCGCCCAGGAAACTGCCATAAACGCCGCCGACAGCCAATGCCTGATAAGCATCTGCAAACCGTATACCGCCATTCACGGTAATACTGTTGCTGACACCATATTCATAATTGATATCTGAAAAAAAAGCATCATCGGTTTGGTCAAGATCGGTCCAGCCCAGTGCCAGACTATAATTCGACAATCCGGCACGTAGAGAGGTGGGAACCGCCGCATAGGGAACTTCCGTGGAATGCTTTGAACCATCGGCTTCAGTGACAATCACTGTCAGATTGCCATCATAATTGGTCGGATAGAGGTCATTAATTTCAAAGGGGCCAGGAGCCACCGTAATTTGATAGATCTCGATGCCATTCTGTTCAATCGACACTTTGGCATTGCTCTGGGCGATACCACGGATTACCGGAGCATAACCACGCATCGAATCCGGCCGCATTCGTTCATCTGTTTGCAGACTCAGCCCCTGAAAAGCCAACCCAGACAGAAAACGTCCTGATGTATACTGCTGTCCCAGTATGAGTTGGGATTGCAGTTTATCCACCGGACGTTGCACATAACTGCGAAGATGACGCCAGGTCGTGTCATGCTCATTATTCATGGACAGGTTGGATTGCTGCCGGTATTGCCATTTACCCAGATTGATCCCGCCGTTAAACCCCATAAAGGCAGATTCATTATTGTCCTGATGACTTAAGCGGCTCTGCGAATAATAATAGTTGCCCATATAATTGACAAAGCCAATGCTGCTGCCACTATCCAGATCGGCTGGATTAACATAGCCTCGTGGCAAATTTTTCATGAAACGTTGCGGCACCATCAGGTTCAGACGTAACAAGGAAAAATCAAAATGGCTGCTACTGCCTGTTGCAACCTGGGTGATGGTTAAACATGAGATAGGTTCAGTGCTACTGGCTTGTTGTTTACGGTATCCTTCATCTCCCCAAATACCGGCGTGCTCAAGCAGCTCGGTAGATAAACAGGCATCCACACCCTGTGCGGCTGCCTGATTTTCAACAAACTGGATACTACGCCGTTCCAGAAAACGATCATTGATGTAGAGATCAACTTTATACACCCCGGCTTCAATCCGGTCTGCCTGATTAAAACGTTCAATCATTGCAGGACTTAAGCCACTCCCTTGAAATAAATGCGGATCAAAAGTATAGGCTTCTTTTATGGAATTTTTAGTCTCTTGCTGTGGGAGAATATTATGCTCTGTGCTCAGAGTTAATAGCGGTTCCTGAGCAGATACTTGCTGCAAGCAGAGACAGTGAATTATCATAGATAAACAGGATGGTACGAATAAATGATTTGTCCTCTCCATATTGTATCCCTCCACGATGCTAAGGCTGTTGTACAGGAATGTCTTGTCTGGCTATGGCACCATAATCATTCACATAAGTCACACTGAGCACGCTGTCTTGATTCACCGTTATTTTTTCAGGGATTGGCCAGGTTGCACTGCTGTATGGGGCAATCATGGCAACAGATTTCGGGTCAATATTATGACTTTGCTGTTTCACTTTGAGGGTCGCAGTCGTCAGGTTGGCATAATAACCCGTCGGATTATTCACAATAACTGAGCTACCTTTGGCATTTTGCTGCAGTTTAAACGTCCATTGTTTGGGCATGACTTCAACATTGCCAATAATGCTTTTAGGACGATAAAAAACTTTTAAGCGGTTTTTAACCAAAAAAATGAGTTTATTTTGGTCAGCAGAACTTTCCTGCAAAGCGGGAATCTGTTTGAAATTCAGATAAAAAATGGATTCACGATCCTTTGGCAACTCAGTCTGAGGCACATAAATCAGGCGTGCCATTTGCCCCTGATGCGGGTTAATACGGAAGAACGGGGGATTCACCACAAAAGGAGCATCGGCATTTTCAGGCGTAGATGCATCGTTCCCCCGATCCAGCCAAATTTGTACGATATAGGGAATGTCGCCATTGTTACTGAACTGCAGGGTCTTTTCATTGCTTTCCGCAGGAAAAATAACGCGCGTCCCGACCATCACAATATTCGCCCAAGACTGCGTGGAAACCATGCAAGCCAATAAAGTTAATATAAAAGCATAACGAAACACGGTTTGGATTCCTGCATTTTTTATATTTTTACTGAAATTATCTGACACATATCTAGAAATAAGTAAAGATCAATATATGTCAGATATTTTATGAATTATTTAAGGGTAAATTACTTCATAATCTGCAATTGCTTGTACAGTACCTGCTGAGGCTACACCGGTTGCATAATATTGTGCTGTTAAAGGAAATGATGCTGCTCCTGATTCAGTAGTTTTCCTAGAGGTCACAGCAACCCCCCCTGAAAAATTAATTGGACTACCTCCAGCATATCCCTCTAGGAGTTGCACGACTACGTTGCCTGCAGTACTAGTGCTATCAAGACCTAAATTTGCTCCAGCTTCTGTATGAGCAACGAAACGGACCTGAACATCATCAGCAGTTGCTACGCATCCTATTAAATTCACAGTAAAAGGTGTAGCCCCTGCTGTTTTACCTGAAGAACCCAAATCAACAGTACCCACTGTTGGCAAAGTTACCGTAGGACTAGCCTGACTATTGACTTGCACAGTACAAGTATTTGCAGCAATGTCACCTTGGAATGTAATAGTTTCTACAGCCATCGCCATATTTGCTGCTCCTGCAGCAATTCCAGCAAGTAATAAATGTTTTAATTTCATAAAGCCCCCTTGTGCTTATGTATAAGATGAATACCCGGTTATTAAGTGAAAATTAACGAAACTTTTAAATTATTGATTTTAACATTAGCATTAATAATCTATAAAAAAAAAGCTCTGTACACGACAAAAATAGATAACTCATTGAAATAATGTCACAATAATTGTTTTCTAACGAGGAATACTATGACACATCTCAATTAGTTATATCTTATCTTAAACAAATCTCTAAAATGAAACAAGTCACATTTAAAGTGCTTTGCGCTCATCATGCTTGTGATCATTTTAAAGCAAACATGTAATCTTTCTTCTGCATCTAAAGCCTTGCCCATCAAGTGCTTACCACAATCATTTTATCGACGTATGCAGCGCTTCTTTGCAGGTCAGTATTTTGATTATCGTCAAATTT
>NZ_JAYFSK010000075.1:0-8899 GCF_041464035.1 Acinetobacter sp. AL9
CCTATTTAAGTGATGTGCTGAAAAGGTTGCCGACACATAAAGTGACTCAGATTGAAGAATTGCTACCACACCGCTGGAAACCTGAACCGAATTAAAAAATAGGCATGGGGTTCAGCGGACGCTTACGTTCTTCCAATTCCATCATCAATTCAAGCATTTGTTCTTCTGCCTGCGCCAATTTGGTTTTCAGATCATTTTGCTCATTCATGAGTTTGAGCAAATCATCTTTACGGTTGGCATCGTAAAGGGCAGGATCTGCCAGTTCGGTTTCAATTTCAGTCAGACGCGGTTGAATTTTTTCAATTTGCGCTTCGTATTTTTCAATATTTTTACGAATAGGGCGAGTTTGTTCACGGCGTTGTGCTGCCAGTTTGCGTTGAGCTTCTTTATCTACTTTGACTAGGTTAGTCTTGTTCTCAACCAAGGGACTTGGATTGGATGGAGCTGTGTTGGATGTACCTTGCTTAAGCATGTCTGCACGAGCTTGGCGTAACCATTGGGCATAATCTTGTAAATCGCCTTCAAATTCTGTGCATTGTCCTGCATGAACCAAGAGTAAGTCATCGCAGACACTGGCAATTAATTGACGTTCGTGTGACACCAATACCACTGCACCTTCATAATCCTGTAATGCCATGGTTAAGGCATGTCGCATATCTAAGTCTAAATGGTTGGTCGGTTCGTCCAGAATCAGTACGTTAGGACGTTGCCAGACAATTAAAGCCAAAGCCAAACGTGCACGTTCACCTCCTGAAAAACTTTCACAAGGCGTGTCCATACGTTCGCCACTAAAACCAAAACTGCCTAAAAAGGCGCGTAAAGTGGCTTCGCTGATTTTTTTATCGGCAATGCGTGCCAGTTGTAGCATCGGGCTGGCGCTATCATCCAAAGCATCCATTTGATGCTGTGCAAAATAGCCAATATTGAGTAATTCTGAGGCTTTGCGAGTACCTGCCAATAACGCCAATTCACCCACTAAGGATTTAATTAAGGTCGATTTACCTGCGCCGTTCATCCCCAATAAACCAATACGACTGGTCGGGGTAATTTGTAGGTTAATTTTGCTGGCAATCACTTTGTCTGCATAACCAATGCTGACTTGTTCCAAGGTCAGTAAGGGTGAGCTCATTTTGGTCGGTTCACGGAAACTAAAGGTAAATGGTGTATCTACATGCGCAGGGGCAAGCAATTGCATGCGTTCCAATTGCTTGATACGGCTTTGTGCCTGCCGTGCTTTGGTGGCTTTGGCTTTAAAACGATCAATATATTTTTGTAAATGTGCACGGGTTTCTAATTGTTTTTCATACGCTTGTTGATGTTGTGCCAAGCGTTCACTGCGTGTGGTTTCAAAGGTTGAATAATTGCCTGTATATAAAGTCAGTTCACTATTTTCAATATGTAAAATATGATCGGTAATGGCATCTAAAAAATCACGGTCATGGGAAATCAGCACCAAAGTTCCCGCATAGGCTTTAAGCCAGTCTTCTAACCATAAAATTGCATCTAAGTCTAAGTGGTTGGTTGGTTCGTCCAGTAATAATAATTCGGAGCGACTCATTAAGGTACGCGCCAAATTTAAACGCATGCGCCATCCACCAGAAAAACTACTGACCGCCAAGCTGTTTTGATGTTCCATAAAACCTAAACCTGCCATCAGTTGTGCGGCTTTGGCGGGTGCGGTATAGCCATGAATTTCATCAAAACGACCATGCAAATGTGCAAGTTGGTCATTATTTAATTGTTCAGGATGTTGCAGTTGTTGTTGAATGTTCCAGTATTCTTCATCACCCGACAGCACAAAATCAATCGCAGGCAAATCCAATGCTTTAACTTCCTGTGCCATGTGCGCCACAGTCCAGCCTTGCGGACGGCTCAACGTACCTTCGTCTGGGGTTAAACTACCTAAAAGCGCAGCAAATAAACTGGATTTTCCTGCACCATTGACACCTGTAAGACCGACTTTCCAGCCTGGATGGATTTGCATAGACGCTTTTTGAAATAAAACACGTCCACCGCGGCGTAAAGAAACTTGGTCAAGTTGAATCATGGTGTTTACTGGTCACAACAAAAGTTGGGCATATTCTAATGGAAGCCCACCAGAAAACAAAAATAAGCCCAGTTTTATTTGTGATTTGCGAAAAATCTCTCTTGTGATGTTTAAAAATTATGATCTAACAACAGGCTTTTTTTATGACTTTGTAAACAAGCACAAAATACGTGCATGTTGGAAATGATCTTTATTTTGATCTAAATCTATAAAATATAAGTGAATTATGAAATAAAAATGATCGCTTAAATAAGGCAGTATAAGGTTTTGGCAGAATTGACAGATGAAATTCGAGTAAATGCTCTATTTTTTTAATTTGAACTTGCTTAATATTTGTTTCGTGTACGGACACTCAAAAATAAAAAAATCTGTAGAAGGATCGAAACAATGAAAAAAATATGGGTCAGCGCAACATTGACAGCATTCGCAGCGATCGGTTTCAGTGCTCAGGCGCAAGCAGCAAAAGTAGATGTATGTGTCTTTGACTTACTGGGTAAGTCAGGTGAATCTTTTCAGATGGCACAAGAGTGGGCGCTAGCAGCAAAAGGCTGGGGTGCAGAAGTCAATTTAATTCCACGTCAGGATGAAGCTGTCGCAGACAATGATTTTAAAGCAGGCAAATGTGATGGGGTATTTATGACCGCCATGCGTGCTCGCCAATACAATAAATTTGCAGGCTCGATTGATGCTTTAGGTGGTGCGCCAAGTAATGCGATTGCACAACGTGCCATCAGCTTTGCTTTAGATCAACGTAATGCAGCGAAAATGGTTACCAATTTAGGTGGCAAGAAATATGAAGTTGCGGGTATTTCACCTTTAGGTTCGGCCTTTATTTTTGTGCGCGACAAGAACATCAGCTCGATTGAAAAAGCAGCAGGGAAAAAGTTTGCGGTATTGGGCTATGACGATGCACAAAAAATTATGGTGCAGCGTGTAGGCGCGCAAGCCGTCATTTCTGATGTATCTAACTTTGTGGCGAAGTTTAACAATGGTCAGGTCGATATGGTCGGTGCGCCTGCCTATGCGTACAAACCTTTAGAAATCTACAAAGGTTTAGGCAATAACGGGGCAATGTTTAATTTCCCTGTATTACAAGTGACCGCAGACTTTGTGATTCGTCCTGAACAATTCCCTGCGGGCTTTGGGCAAAAATCACGAGATTGGTTTGTAAAAAATCTGCCTAAAGCGATGAGTATGATTAATCGTTTGGAAGGTGAGATTCCAGCCAAATATAAAATGAACTTGAGCGCAGAAGATAAAACCAAATATCAAAAAATGCTGCGTGATGGACGTATGGATATGACCAAACGCGGCATTTATGACCCTGCCATGATGAGTGTGTTAAAACGCGCTCGTTGTTCTGTCGAAAAAACCAATTTTGAATGTTCACTAGGTGGTGAATAGATTGATTTTTAATAAAAAAGCCTAGATCTCTAGGTTTTTTATAATGAAAGATTCGTCAATTGAGCCATATCAGCCAAAAAATCAAAATTCGCTAATCTGAGCTTGATAAAAGAACAGTGATACTAAATTGAAGGTTTGGATCAACTGTGCGCAGAAAAACAAAAAATGGAAGGAACTAGAAATGAAACAATGGACGCAAGCTTTATTATTTGGCGCAGGCTTATCTTTAGTCGCTAGTGCAGCGCAGGCTAAGCAAGTGGTCTGTGTATTCGACTTGGTCGGTAAAAACGGTGATGTCTATAACTTAATGCAAGACTATCAATTGGCGGCCAAAAACTGGGGCGCAGAAATTGAGTTACGCGTAGGTCAAAACGAAGGCGTGATTGCAGAAGATTTTAAAGCAGGAAAATGTGATGGTATTAGTGTGACGGGCATGCGTGGTCGTCAATTTAACCATTTTACAGGCTCATTAGATGCAATTGGTGCGATTCCAGATTTAAAACTGGCAGTTAAAGTCATGCAAGGTTTGGCGAGTCCTGCTTTTGCCAAATATATGCGCAATGGTCAGTATGAAGTCGCAGGTGTCATTCCTGTGGGTGATGCCTTTTTGATGGTGAATGACCGCAGTATTAATAGTGTCGCCAAAGCCGCGGGGAAAAAAATTGCTGTTTTAGATTATGACCAAGCGCAAAAAATTATGGTACAGCAAATTGGTGCGCAAGCAGTCAGTGCCGATGTCACCAATTTTGGCAGTAAATTTAACAATGGTCAGGTCGATATTATTGGTGCGCCTGCTGCAGTATTCCGTCCTTTGGAACTACATAAAGGCTTAGGCACTAAAGGCGCGATTGTGAATTATCCAATTTTACAGGTCACGGGCAATATTATTATCCGCCCAGATAAATTCCCTGCAGGTTTTGGGCAAAAATCACGTGAATGGGTGAAAGGGCAGTTACCACGTGCCTTTGGTATTTTAGGCAAAATGAAAGCCGATATTCCTGCAAAATATTGGATGCAAGTGCCTGCAGCAGATCAACCGGGTTATCAAAAAATGATGCGTGAATCGCGGATTGATTTAACTAAACGTGGTGTTTATGACAAACGCATGATGAAATTATTGTGGCAATTCCGCTGTAAAGAAGCGCCAACCAATTTTGAATGTGGCTTGCAGGACGAAAATTACAAATAATTGGAGAATCTTGAGGTAATTACTCAGAATTCACTTTAATTCTGCATCACCGTCCCAATATTGAGTATGCTATACTTGATAAGTGGTCTTTTTGCAGAAAAGACATCTGAATTGTACCTGAGGAAAATCCATCATGAATGCCCAAGCACTTGAGCTCACCGACAACGCTGCTAAAAAAGTTCGCCAATTGCGTGACAGTGAAGGTAATCAAGACTTAATGCTACGTGTATATGTGACAGGTGGCGGTTGTTCAGGATTTTCTTATGGCTTTAACTTTGCGGAAAGCCAAAATGAAGATGATGCAGAATTTGTGAATGGCGATGTAAAAATGCTGGTCGATTCACTCAGCTATCAATATTTAGTTGGCTCGGTAGTGGACTATATTGAAGGCTTGGAAGGTTCGCGTTTTGTGGTACAAAACCCGAATGCAACCACGACTTGTGGTTGTGGTTCTTCATTCTCAATCTAAGTATGATTTAAATATTTTTGAGTATCAGCATCTGAAAAAGTAGATTGATGCACTCAAAATGATCAAAGCCTTTCCTATATAGAAGAGGAAAGGCTTTTTTGTTGCTACTGATCTGGTTTAAAAGTGCATCCTTAAACCAAAGTCATGGTACCTAAAATGCGATCACCTTTAGCCCCTGTGACCGCAGGTAAATTGCCACTTAATTGCTGACAAAAACGCATTGCCAACCAAGCAAAGGCGGTGGCTTCGACCCATGTTGGGTTTAGCCCTAAATCGGCTGTACTTTGTACAGTCCATTGATGTTTGCGCAAACGCCAGCGCAATTGCTCTAGCAAATAAGAATTATAGGCACCACCGCCACAGACATAGACTTCACCTGTATCCATGCCTGAACGATAAATGGCTTTTTTAATCGCGCGGGTGGTGAGCTTTAATAAAGTCGCTTGAATATTTTCAGGATTATCTTCCAGCTCGTCATATTCCACATCATTGCGCCAATCGGCAACCTGTTCATCTAGCCATTCCAAGTTAAAGTCTTCGCGCCCTGTACTTTTGGGTGGTTCTTTAGAGAAAAAAGCATGGGCTTGTAAACGATCTAACAAGCTGCGAATCGGATGTCCATACGCAGCCCAATTGCCATTTTCATCATAAGGTTGTCCTGTGTAACGCTCACACCAAGCATCCATTAAAATATTGGCAGGCCCTGTATCAAAACCCGATACTGCTTCGGGCTGTCCTGCAGGCAACAAACTGACATTGGCAATGCCGCCTAAATTTAAAATTACCCGATGAATACTCGGATGTTGGAATAAGTTTTGATGGAAAGCGGGCACTAACGGTGCGCCTTGTCCGCCTGCAGCCATGTCACGACGACGAAAATCTGAAATTACAGGAATTTGGGTGATTTCGGTGATGATGTTCGGATCACCAATTTGTAAAGTAAAAGCATGTTCAGGACGATGACGAATGGTCTGGCCATGCGAACCAATCGCTTTAATTTGAGATTTATCCAGTTTATTTTTTTCAATCAGGCTGTTAATACCATGTCCAATCATGGTGGCTAAAGCCACATCTGCTTTGCCCATGCGGTCAATTTCATTGTCACCTGGCAAAGTCAGTGCCATGAGTTCGTCACGTAAATCGGGATCAAACGGCAAAGTCAGGGTCGCGTGGAGTTGCAGTGGATCAAAAGAAGCAGCAACAAGATCGACACCATCCATACTTGTGCCCGTCATTACCCCAATATAGATCGCTGTCATGGTTATTCTATAGCCTGCAATATGCTGAAAAAGTGTTAGTATATCGCACAAATTGAATAACTGATGTGTTTGGATTTCGTGATGTCAAATTTCCTGCCGGCTGAAGAACAACTTGCTCTCATTCAACGAGGCACGCATGAAATTATTTCTGAAGAAGATCTTCTAAAGAAATTAAAAGAGAATCGTCCTTTAAAAATTAAGGCGGGGTTTGACCCGACTGCACCTGATTTACACTTGGGGCATACGGTATTAATCAATAAATTAAAAGTATTCCAAGACTTAGGTCACGAAGTATTTTTCTTGATTGGCGATTACACTGCCATGATTGGTGACCCAACAGGTAAAAGTGCTACACGTCCGCCGTTGTCACGTGAAAAAGTCTTGGAAAATGCCAAAACGTATCAGGAACAAGTTTTTAAAATTCTTGATCCAAATAAAACCAAAGTGGTGTTTAACTCTGAATGGTTTGCAACAAAAACTGCAGCAGACTTAATTCAGTTGGCATCGCAGCAAACCGTAGCGCGTATGTTGGAACGTGATGACTTCACCAAGCGTTATAACAACCAGCAACCGATTGCGATTCACGAATTTTTGTATCCGTTGGTACAAGGTTATGACTCGGTGGCATTACAAGCCGATGTAGAATTGGGCGGTACAGACCAGACCTTTAACTTGTTGATGGGACGTACCTTGCAAGGTCGTTATGATCAGGAAGCGCAAGTTTGTATTACTGTGCCAATTCTTGAAGGCTTAGATGGCGTGAATAAAATGTCTAAATCTTTAGGCAATTATATTGGTGTATTTGATGCACCGGGTGCGATGTATCAAAAAGTCTTGTCGATGCCTGATAGTCTGATTGAGCGCTATTTTGAGTTACTCAGCTTCAAGTCGATGGATGAAATTGAAATTTTGCTTAAAGAAATGGCAGAAGGTCGTAATCCGCAAGAAATCAAAAAGATTTTGGCACTCGAATTGGTTGAGCGTTTCCACGGCAGCGAAGCTGCAGCCAATGCGCATAAAGGTGCAGGTAATATCATTACCGAAGGTGAATTACCTGAAGGTACGCCAGAAGTGACGATTTCACGTGCTGAATTTGGTGGTGAATTATTTATTGCTTCTATTGTACGTGCTGCAGGTTTAACCAAAAATGCCGCACAAGCCAAAGATGCTGTTGCACGTGGCGCAGTAAAAGTAGATTGGAATGTGGTTGATGCAGGTTTCTCGGTCAAAGAAAACGCAACATATATTATTCAGGCGGGTAAAAAAGCCATTGCCAAAGTCACATTTACGGACTAGATCCATTCTAAGTGATTGAAATAAAAGCAGGCTTCGGTCTGCTTTTATTTTCTGTTTGGTATATTAATTATATGAATAAGTAAATTCAAAAAAAACCTTATAAAAACAACACTTAAATTTTTCCAAGCAGCTTGCATTTTTGCTCAGTTATGTATAAGATTTACCCATCTAGACACAGTGTACAAAACAGATCTAGAGGGTACTTATAACTATAGCTCCACAATTTACAAGTCCCTTCCCCAAGGGACTCTTTTTTTCGTATAACTATAATAATGATATATGGATCGCATATAGATTCAACTCCGAGGGAGAGATTTTGGGAGAGATCTCTTTCTTTTTTTTGCCTCTAGTTTTGTTGTGGTTTATATCTAAAGGTAAAATGTAAGATTACTTCTCTTTGTTTTATAAAAATTTTCTTAAAACTTTAAGACCTAAATTCAAAATTCAAAGCTAAAGCTACTTTTATACGGCAAAACCTCTTGTAGGTAGTGCATGTGGATGGCGCGATCTAAACTTGTTGAATAGAGGAGTAGACTCATTCGACTTGAAATCAATAATGTAAATGCTGAACACCAACTTTTAATCAACGGACAAGACCTCCACACTGATATGAAATCAATGATAGGTACGCCGTATGTAGGAATATGATTCTGGATAATGCAAAAGCATTTTTAACTGAGATGTAAAATTTTTTTAGATATCATAAGACAAAAAGAATTGTATACATTGGCAATCGTTGATTACAGCCTGCAAAACTTGACCGATTTGAGCCCATAAAAGTATGGATAAAAAAGCCCTCTTTACTTTGTAGATGTGAGTTTTTATTTAAATTTGATGAAAAAATAGCTAAAAAATTAAAAAACCAAGTATTTTTGTAGAAAAAAAATACATACGTGAAAAATATCCTAATTTGGGGCTTGCAAAGATTTTGAAATCCCCTAGAATGCACACATCCCGACGCGAAACAGCCTACAAACTTAGCTCACAGGGTTAAGTTGTAGAGAATTTTTTGCGTTAAAATTTCTACTGACGAGGTAGAAGTTGAGATCATTAAGAGATTATGAAGAACAACTTGTGTGGATTTTTACTGATTGATCGATCGAAAATATTTCATTGATTGATTGGTTTAAATTACTCGAAGTTTATTTGAGCGAAATTTAAGTCAGAAAATTGATGAGCCAGATTTGGAAGTTTAGATTAAAGCTTCAAAATGATTTTAACTGAAGAGTTTGATC
>NZ_JAYFSK010000076.1:0-8789 GCF_041464035.1 Acinetobacter sp. AL9
GCTTGGCCAGAAAAATGAGTCGTTCTCGCTGTTCTAAACTAAGTGGTACAGAAACAATTCGAGGCATGTGTGAACATCTGTTAACTAAAAAAACTTTTTCGCATGATTAGTTATTTTTGTCAACTTAAGGATCAATAAAAAATGGAGCACAAGATGCTCCATTTTTTTCGCCTCAATTTTAGAATATTTTTAATCATCAAATCATTACCTAAATAAATTCGCTATACTCAGGACATAATAATTTAGACACAATGAGGAGGGTTATGGCTAAGTTTTTAAATACGAGCGCGACCAATTTTTTCTTAGAAGAACTGATAAAAAATGCCAAAGAAAGGTTAATTTTAATTAGCCCATATTTACGTTTAAATGACCGTATTAAAGAGTTACTTGAAGATAAAGATCGACTCAAAATTGATATTCGAATCGTTTATGGAAAAAGTGATTTACATCCTGATGAAATAAAATGGATGCAAAAACTTGATTTTGTTCGGCTCAGTTTTTGTAAAAACTTACATGCTAAATGCTATCTCAATGAATCTGAATGTATTATTTCTAGTCTAAATCTTTATGAATTTAGCCAAATTAATAATAACGAAATGGGCATTTTGATTCGCAAATATGAAGATCAAGATGTCTTTAAAGATGCTTATGAAGAAGCGCAACGTATTATTCGTATTAGTGATGAAGTTAGAATTAGTTTAGATGAAGTGAAAGCCGAACCAATAAATGAATCTGTTGAAGAAACCAATGACAATAATGTTGGTAAATTAACATCATCTAAACTTGCAGCAAAACATAAAATGAAAACCAATGAATTGTTGGCTCATTTTACCGAAAAAGGCTTATTAAATATCAATGATGCTGGAAAGCACATACTCACTCAACAAGGCAAAGACGTAGGTGCAGAATTTAAAACCAGTCAATATGGTGGATATTTTTTATGGCCTGAAAATATTGAATTATAAACACCAATCAAAATTACAATAAAAAGCATCCATTACTTTTTTGAAATAATGGATGCTTTTTCTAAATTAAATCAGCTTAAACCGCCAAATCGGCTAAATTACCTTTTTGCTCTAACCACACTTTACGGTCTGCAGAGCGTTTTTTAGCCAGCAATTTATCCAATAAACCTGCGGTAAAATGACTATCATCCAAATCGAGTTGCACCAAACGGCGTGTATTTGGATCCATCGTGGTTTCACGTAACTGACTGGCATTCATTTCACCCAAACCTTTAAATCGGGTAATTTGCGGATTTTTGGTTTTGGCTTTTTTCAGCGTGTTTTCTAACTCATCTTCATCCAGCGCATAATGCACATCTTTACCGTCATCAATACGGAATAACGGCGGCATGGCGACGTATAAATGCCCATCTTCCACCAAACTTGGGAAATGTTTCACGAATAAAGCACACAGCAAAGTGGCAATGTGTAAACCATCTGAGTCGGCATCGGCCAAAATACAAACCTTACCGTAACGCAATTCAGATAAATCATCACTACCTGGGTCAACCCCAATCGCAATTGCAATATCGTGTACCTCCTGCGAACCCAAAACCTCGTCCGAAGACACTTCCCACGTATTTAAAATTTTTCCACGAATTGGCATGATCGCCTGAAAGTTTTTATCACGCGCTTGCTTAGCAGAACCACCTGCAGAGTCACCTTCTACAATAAACAGTTCCGATTCTTCACGGGTTTGTCCCACGCAGTCGGCTAATTTACCCGGCAAAGCTGGGCCTGAAACGATTTTTTTACGTTCTACTTTTTTCGCTGCTTTTAAACGACGACCTGCTTTGGAAATTGCCATTTCTGCCAATTGCATGGCAATGTCAGAATTTTGGTTTAACCACAAGGCAAAGGCATCTTTGGCGATATTCTGCATAATGCTTGCCGCTTCACGGCTCGATAAACGCTCCTTGGTCTGCCCAGAAAACTGCGGCTCTTGGAACTTTAACGATAAAATGTAGTTAACCCCATCCCAAACATCTTCGGCAGATAGCTTTAAATTGCGCGGCAATAAATTGCGTAATTCACAGAACTCACGTAAAGCATCGGTCACACCAGAACGTAGTCCATTGACATGCGTACCGCCTTGCGCAGTCGGAATCAAGTTGACATAACTTTCTTGAATTTGCTCGCCGCCTTCTACATTCCAGCAAATTGCAAACTCTGCACTGGCACGCTCTGCCTCACCTGTCGCCACAAAAGCAGGGGCAGGTACAATCTCTCGATCTTCCAGCTCATCCATCAAATAGTCGACTAGACCATTTTCAAACTGCCAGACAATTTTTTCATCGTTAATTTCATCAATGTAATGAATTTCTAAACCTGCAGCTAGTACCGCTTTGGCTTTTAAATTGTGTTTTAAGGCTTTTAGCGCAAATTTAGGTGAATCGAAATATTTAGCTTCAGGCCAGAAATGTACCAACGTACCCGAAGCACGTTTTGGGGCTTTGCCTTCCAAGACTTCTAAAGGTGCAGCAGCTTCGCCCTGATCAAAAGCCATTTTATACAGGTTGCCCTGACGCTGTACGGTCACTTCAACCCGACTGGACAAGGCATTCACTACAGAAATACCGACCCCGTGCAAACCACCCGAAAATTGGTAGTTGTCGGTGCTGAACTTACCGCCTGCATGCAGCTTGGTCAGAATAATTTCAATCCCGCTTTGCCCGTATTCTGGGTGAATATCGACAGGCATACCACGGCCATTGTCTTCTACCGACAAAGAGCCATCTTTATAGACTTTTACGGTAATTTTATTGGCATGCCCTGCAAGTGCTTCATCCACCGCATTATCAATAACTTCTTGCGCCAAATGGTTCGGACGTGTGGTGTCGGTATACATGCCCGGGCGACGACGTACTGGATCTAAACCAGATAAAACTTCAAGAGATTGAGCGGTATATTGAGACACGTTGTACTGTTTCCTTAAGCTAGGGAATCCGATAAAAATTGCAGTAACATCGGAATTTTGTCTGCAAAATCATCCATGGCATGATTGCCGTGCGCTTCAGTCATGATCATGGCCGAAGGTGAGGCAGCACTATAATAACGCTGCGCTTCACGATAATCCAAAACTTCATCGCCTTGTTGCAATAACACCAATATTTTGTCTGCATCTTGCGCAACTGGCAACGCAATGTCTGCTAAGTCATCCAATTGCGCTGCAGTTAAGCTCCAGTTCGGATGTACCACATAGGGCAGCACATCGCCAAACAAGTCCTGAAACAATTGCCATGGTCGCATAGCAGGGTTAATCACAACAGCAGGCACATGATGCTGTGCGACCAGTTGTGTCGCATAAAAGCCGCCTAGACTGCTGCCCACCAATGCCATATTGGGCAAACGTCGAATCAATGCCGATACGTTTGCCAAAACCTCTAAAGGTGGAGCATTTAAATCGGGCAAATGCATCTGAATACCAGGGCGATGCTGCTGCACATAGGCATACAATAGCTGCCCTTTCATGGACAAAGGACTACTTTGAAAACCATGTAAATAAATTAAATTCATGCGCGACATTTCTTAGTAACACCATTCAATTTTTGGCTGATACAGCACTTATTTTGCGTTTTTAATTTAATTTTCATGGAAAAATGCAATTGTTAGACAAAAAGATGCGAACATCTTGGCAGTCATCGGTATTTTACAAGTAGTTCAAGATGAACACGATAAAATAAAAGTATCGGGTTTGGTGACAATTCATCTAAAAATTTGCAGTTCTGTAAATTCATGAAATGCCAGCAGACCCTTGAGTTTATACCGCGAACCCAAGTAAAAATAAAGCGTTCGGTATATGGGAACACAAGGGGCAACACAGTATGCCAAGTTTAACACCGCTGCATGAAACGTATTGTAGATGGGATCGTACACCTCCAAGTCAGGCCGATATCTTAGAAGGCTTGGCACAGTTGGTCAGCACGCGCCTGAATGCCGTGATGAGCGAAGTGATTCAAACCATTCAGCGTGAAGTTTTGCTCAGCGTATTTGGCATGAGCGAACAACGCTCGCAAAAGTTTCAAAAAACCGCAACTTTTCAAAAGTTGTATAAGTTTGCCTTCCACAGCTTACAACAATACGGCTATCACTTTGTTGCACCAGGTTTACGTCAAATCATTGCGCAATTTCCCAACTTACATGACAAAGCACTCACGCCAAGCCTGCATTTTTTAGTCGGTGTACTGAATGGCGTACTGGGAGATTATCTACTCGAACAGCAAAATCCGCTCGCCTTACCTATGGTGCTCTATGACCATTATGGCGAAGTCCAACAAGGCGATTTGTCTGGACGTGTGGTAATTTTTGTGCACGGTTTATGCCGCAATCACCTCGATTGGACTACACACCAATTTGGTGGTTTTGGTGAAAAATTACTGGCACAACGTGACCATAACACCATGTTATATCTGAATTACAATACAGGGCGTCGCATTTCTGCCAATGGCCGCTGTCTTGCCAATACCTTAGATGATTTAATTCAGCGTCATCCTAAAATTACCAGTATTGATTTAATTGGGCACAGCATGGGTGGCTTGGTGTCGCGCAGTGCGCTGTTTTACGGTAAGCAAAATTTGCAGCACTGGATTCACTTGGTCGAAAATCTGGTCTGCTTGGGTTCACCACATCATGGGGCTGTTTTGGAGCGTTTTGGTTTCCATTTACAGGAAAAATTAGGTCGCTTTCCTATTGTGAAAATTGTCGGGCATTTGGTCAACATTCGCAGCAACGGCATTTTAGATTTGCGCTATGGCAGTGTGCGAGATGATGACTGGGAACATAATCAGGCACGAATTGGACAGGTCGATGACAACCGCAAACCTGCACCTTTGCCGACCCATATTAATGCTTATTTCGTGGCAGGCAGCATTGAGTTTGAGAAAAAGCAGAACCTGACCCGCAAAGTCATTGGCGATTATTTAGTCAGTATAAAAAGTGCTTTGGGGGAACATCCTAACCCACGTTTTCAATTAAAACTGCCTGAATCGCACAAAGCTGTGTTCTATGGTCTGAACCATTTTCAGTTGCAATATCATCCGAGTGTGGCTGAGCAATTGGTGAAATGGTTTTATCCTGCGCATGAAGAAGTGCCAGAGCAGCAAATTCGTGAGTTTATTGGTGATTGGTCAAGCTTAGAAGGCATCGCGCTCACCTAACATAGTCTAAACAGTTCAAAATACGCTACAACACGATGATTTTTAGATAGATTATCAACAGATACACAAAAAAAATGCGCCATCGCAATTTTATGGATGACGCATTTTTATCAATTCAGTGGGTAGGCTCCCAGAATTTATTTTTTCTTCACTTTGCCAAATGTAGTCGATGCCACAAAAGGATAGTTACGCAGCAATTGCCATAAACTAATGATCGCCAACACGCTAAAGAACAGCAATGACCACACAGGTAAAGACTGCCCTAAGAACGTCCAGTCAATCACAGCACATTCACCTGAACCCGACAGTACTTGTTGCAATACGGCTTTCATGGGTAAGGCATCTACCAAATAATCTAGCCCTGGACCGCAGCTTGGCACTTGATCGGGCGGTAAGTTTTGCAGCCACACATGCCGTGCTGCCACACCCACTGACCATAAAATTCCAATACTGCCGAACAGCGCGTAAATACGCTTAACCACGTTAGATTTAGGGTTATGCACAAAAGCAATCAGTGAAACCAAACCCAATGCAATTAAGCCCACCCGCTGAAAAACGCACAGTGGACACGGCGCTAAACCTTGCACATGCTCTAAATACAATGCAAATGTCATCCCAATGACACTGGCTAAAAATAAAACACCACTTAGCAGACGATAACTCAATTGCATGTTTAAATCTCTGAGCTGTTATCTATATTGTGCGACATAGTCTGCAAAACTCAGACCCTGTGCTTGTTCAAGTTGTTGTTGTTGCTGAATAGATTGCACTGCAATTTCATCAAAATATGTTTGTGTTTCAGGACGCAGCGAATGTTGCTCATACGCATGTGCATGTTGCTGCGCCATATAACTGCCAAAGCCCCACGTACCGCCATGACGAATAGTATCGGCAATCATGTGTGCCGACAGGGTTTCATCGACTTCATGTAAACGCGCCATCATGCGTTCTAAAGCTTGAGAATACAGCTGCGTCGCATAACTTTGGTCGAGTAAAGCAGCCAAAGGTTGCATAGCGGTGACATACTGCTGTCCCCACGCTTCAATTGGGGTTTTAACATCGCCCTCTTGAATGTGCGCATTTGGCGCACGCCCACGATTGACCACTTCGGCCTGATTTTTTTCGATGATGCTTTGTTCCGCATCTAACAAGGCTGGGCTGTCTTGCAACAAACAATACAATGCTAAGACTTCCAAAAAGCCTGCGGTATGTTCATCTATCCCAATTGGGCTATACGGATTAACATCTACCGCACGTAATTCGACATAACCAATACCACGATTGGCAAGTGCTTGAGATGGGGTTTCACCTTCTTGTGGTACTTGTTTTGGGCGCACCAAACTATAGTACTCATTTTCGATTTGCAGCACATGGTCATTAATTTGAATTGGCTCACCCGTAGCATCATCTAAACCTAAGCGGCTAAATGGCAAGTACGGGGTTTTCACGGCTTTTTGCAAACCATCTAAATAACCTGTTAAGTCATTGTAATGAATACCAAGTTTTTTCTGCGCCGAGTTTTGATAGCCAAAGTTACCCATACGCAACGCAGTCGCATACGGTAAATACAACGTGCCTCTTAACAACGGCAACAAATGATGTTCACGCCCTGTCATAAAACACTGACAAACCGATGGACTCGCACCGACTAAAAACATCACCAATGGCGTTAAACGAATAAAGTTACGAATTAAACCTAAATAACGATGACTACGATAATCTTGCAAACTCAGTGCTTTGAGCTGCTCATCACTTTCATGTTGTTGCAAGGCGGCAAATAAATGTTCAGGGAAGGATAAATTATAATGCACCCCTGAAATGGTCTGCATACGGCGACCATAGCGCACACCTAAACCACGGCGATACAAGGTTTTAAAGCGCCCAATATTGGAGCTGCCATATTGCGCCAGTGGAATACCGTCATCGGTTTCATCGAGCATACACGGCATCGACAGCGGCCAAAGTTTTTCACCTTCGCCTAAGTGTTGATGCACCACGCTATGAATATCTCGCAAATAATCAAGCGCGTGTTGAATGCTGCTTTGCGGTGGAGTAATGAACTCCATCAACGCTTCGGAATAGTCCGTAGTAATATGCGGATGTGTGAGTGCCGAACCCAAGGCTTGAGGATGTGCTTGCTGCGACAAGAAGCCATCGCTTTGCATACGCAGACTTTCGCGTTCAATCCCGCGCAACATCCCTTGAAGCAACGCAGCGTCTACCCATGTTGGTAGAACATCTTGCGCATTTGGTTCGGGTTGACTCATTACACTCTCGCTTAATCCAATACACTACAAATACGACATAAACCACAGGCTGATTTTGGGTCGGTGGCAATTTTCTCTATCATGCAGATGATCTGAGATGAAATTGCTACCGTTCAAGTATAACTTGATTTGGCATCAGCACATGCGCTTGGGCTGTTTTTTCTAACAAAATGATGATTTTGGGGCATGCTGACATTTTATAAAGTGGTCAACGTCAATAAATTTTAATTTGGCAATTTTTTATCACAAAGTTGCACTATAAGACATGCTAAATTTGTGATTTTATAATCAAAAGAACAGAGGTAAATAATAAAGCGTATGAATTATCAAGATTTTTTAGATTTTTGGTTTTCTCCTGCTGCAGAACCGAACTGGTTTGTCAAAAGCGCAGAATTTGATGCCCTGCTCGCAGAAAAATTTACCGATGTACTGCAACAAGCGGCACAAGGAGAATTATGGACATGGCGCGAAACACCTGCAGGTCGTTTGGCTGAAATCATTGTTTTAGATCAATTATCACGTAATTTATACCGTAATGACCCGCGTGCCTTTGCCCAAGATGGAATGGCCTTGGTGTTGGCACAAGAAATGATTCACTTAAAATTGGATCAGGACTTAAACCCAACCGAACGTCGTTTTTTATATATGCCGTTTATGCACAGTGAATCCAAACGTATTCACGAAGTCGCATTGACGCTGTTTGAAAGTTTGAATGACCCCACCGTGTTGGGCTATGAACTGAAACATAAAGTGATTATTGACCGTTTTGGGCGTTATCCGCATCGGAATCAGGTGTTGGGACGTCCTTCGAGTGCAGAAGAACTTGAGTTTTTAACCCAACCCAATAGCAGTTTCTAACTGGCGAGCTTGTCTTGGCTGGTTGATGTGTACAGGAGCTTTCACATGAAATATTCCCTACTCGGTCTTGCCCTTGCCAGCAGTTTGCTGTTTACAGGCTGTGCCACGACATCCTCTAAACCGCTCAGCTTTGAGCAGTTGGGGCAATACAGCACCACACCACTGAATGCGCAAACCTATCGGATTAGTTTTTTAGCGGGTCATAACATGAGTTTTGGCACTGCAGAAGAAATTACTTTGGTGAAAGCAGCACAAACCACGCTGCAACACGGTTTTCGCTTTTTTAAAGTTTTAGATGATCCGAGTAACCGTAGCCAGAAACCACCTAGACAAGCCGTGGTTTACCCTGCACCAAGTTACTATCCGTATAGCTATTCGCCGTATGGATATTATCATCGTCGCGCACCATTCTGGCCTGACCCATTCTATGATATGCCGCAAGTGGTGACCCTCGATCCGACTCAAGTGTCTTACACCATTCAGTGTTTTAAAGATCAAAAATC
>NZ_JAYFSK010000077.1:0-8659 GCF_041464035.1 Acinetobacter sp. AL9
CGCCGTATGGATATTATCATCGTCGCGCACCATTCTGGCCTGACCCATTCTATGATATGCCGCAAGTGGTGACCCTCGATCCGACTCAAGTGTCTTACACCATTCAGTGTTTTAAAGATCAAAAATCGAAAACTTCCGCAGTATTTTTCCGAATCCTGCTTTTTCCAAGTCATTTTGCTTGCTTTTGATAAGGCTCTAAATAATTAACCCACATCGGTTCTTGTAAAGCTGCCTGCACCCAAGCCTGCATGGCAGGATGTTGCATCACCCGCTGCATATAGTGTTGGCTTTCTGCGCTCACAGGCAAAGCATAGCTCATAAAACGTGTCACCACAGGGGCATAAAACGCATCGGCAATGCTAAATTCACCACACAAGAAACCATCTACAGCAGGACGTTCCACCCAAATGTGTTCAATGCGTGCCACATCCTGTCTTAAACCCGAATGTTCTTGCCATAACTTTGCACCCACCTCTGCTAAATTAGCGCGAATATTCATGCCGCATAAACTGCGTAAATCGGTAAAACCGCTGTGCATTTCTGCGCTGATGCTACGCGCCCAAGCGCGTTGCTGTGCATCACGTGGCCAAAGTGCCTGTTCAGGATATTGCTCTGCCAAGTATTCGCAAATGGCGAGAGAATCCCAAATCAACATGCCCTGATCTAATAAGGCAGGCACTTTACCATTGGGGTTAATTTCTAGGACACGTTGTTTAAAATCGCCCTCGCCACGCTCGCAGGGAAAGTTCAGTTGTATTTCTTCAAAAGCCAAGTCAAACGCCTTCAGTACCAACCACGGGCGCATCGACCAGCTCGAATAATTTTTATTGGCAATATACAGCTGCATCATGACGATGACTCCTGTGTGGTTTGAAGTTGCTGCAGTTGATTTAACAAAGTGCTCTCGTTAAATGCACCTGTTAAACGCAGACTGCGAATTTCTTGTTGTTGTGCATCCAAAAATAAAAAGGTAGGTGGCCCTAAAATTTCCCATTGATTCAACAAGGCTTGATGACTGGCATCGTAATGGCTTAAATCGAGTTTAATTAAATAAAATTCTGCAAGTGCCTGTTTCACGGTGGAGGATGTCAATACCTGCTGTTCAATCGGACGGCACGCCACACACCAATCGGCATAGACATCTATAATTATGCGCTGATTTTTCGGAGCTTGGGCAAGTAACTGTTGTAATTCCGTTGCAGTCGTTGCACGGTGCCATTCTAAAACCGCATCGTTTTCCTGCTGCCAAAAACGCTGGCTGTGTTGATATTGGTTATAAATCAGATACGGCACCACCACCAATAACGCACTCAGATAAATCGCCCGCAGCGTACCATGATAGCCACTCAAACGATGCAGCACATAGCCGACAAAACCCACTCCAAGTGCCAAACTAAGCCATTGCATCCATGCTTCACCCAATAACGGACGAATAAAATACAATGCCAATGCCAACATAATAAAGGCAAACAGCACTTTGACTTGATGCATCCACAAACCTGCGCGTGGCAAAGCTTTTGCCCCAAGCACACTGGCCAACAATAACGGCGTACCCATGCCAAACCCGAGCGTAAATAGCAGCAACGCCCCCTGCATCTGACTTTGGGTTTGTGAAATAAACAATAACGCCCCTGCCAATGGCGCAGTCATGCATGGGCCGACCAAAAGTGCCGACAACATGCCCATGAGTGCAGCACCTGCCAAATTGCCGCCTTTTTGCATAGATTGCGCCTGATCGAGTCGATTGACCCAAGCACGTGGTAACTTGATCTCAAACAGTCCAAACAAATTTAAGGCAAACAACACAAACAGTAAACTAAAGGCAATTAAAGTAGCAGGTTGTTGTAACCAACGCTGAAAATTCAAACCTGCGGATGACGCAATTAAACCCAATATGGCATAAACCATTGCCATGCCACAGACAAAAACCAGAGCAATCGTCCACGCTTTGACACCTTTATGTTCACGCACCAACAAGGAGGTCAAAATCGGTAGCATCGGCAAAGAACATGGGGTAAAGGCCAATAAAACCCCTAAACCAAAAAACAGCAGCAAGCCATAAGCAAATGAACTCTGTGCCAGTTTTTCTGACCACATTTGATCTTGTGCTGTGATGGGTCGCGCTGTCGCAACACTCGTTGAGGATGCTAGTGTGGAATTGGCAGGCGTTGTCGAAAACACATTCTGGGTTGGGTTACTGTGTCCGCCCCACAGATTTTTTTGTGCTGCGCTTTGATTGTCTAAAATCACCAAACCAGTGCTGTCGGTCTGAAATTCAATGCGCTGTGGTGGATAGCAAAGCCGATCTTGCGCACAACCTTGCCAACTCACTTGATAGCGCTGTGCAGCCTGCGTGGGAATTTTAAAACTGACTTGTTGATAATAAACCTGAGTATGTCCATAGTTTTCATCATAAACATCGTCTGCGGGAGGCAACTCTAAAGCCAGTATTTGCTGTCCATGCTCAACCTTAAATTGATGCTGATACAAATAATACTGTTCAGGCATGTTCCAACGCAGTTCAGCTTGCTGGGGATTGACCGATTCAACGCTAAACTGAAAGGCTTGTTCGGGTGGGAGTAAAGGTGCTTCTGCGTGTAGGCTTAACGAACACAGCAAAAATAGACTTGCGAGCAGACAAGATAAGCCCTGCGCCACATAACGTAAAATATCAGCCATTAGATCAACAGCAACTTGCCAAAAGGTCTGAAATAAGGACTGCTTCATGTTCTGCTCGCCTCGGCATGAACTTTATTAGGATGAAAACAGATCTGCAGCAAGCTTAATACTTAATAACTTTGGCCTGCTGCAGCATACAACGTATTTTAAAGCTTTAAATGGTTTCGATTGCTTAGAACAAAAACGCCATACCTAAACCTGCACGGTAACTTTTATCTGCACCGTCTAAATCTACACCGACACTGGCATCCAGTTGAGTGCGTTCATTCAGTGCGTAAATCACTCCCGAAATTAAGCCATATTCATTGTCCTGACTTTCAGCTTTGCGATAGACCAATTCTGAAAAACCTGACCATTGATCGCTTAAACGGTACTGAATATTGGGAATTGCTGTAACCGCCCAATCGCTATTTTGCACATCGTAACGCATGTTGATGCCTGTTTTTAACAGCTCGCTGTATTGATAGCTGACTGCCGTACCCAAGCTATAAATATCATCTTCTTCGCTAAAGCCATCATTGCCTGTGGCAATTAACGCTTGCAACAACACGGCCATAGAAAGTTTGTCATCATTTAAGTCAATGGCTTGTTTCAAACCAATGCTGACATCGCCCAAACCATCTTCTTCAACCGATTGACCTGCGGTTTTGCTTTTACTCCATGCAGGACCTTGCCAGCCCAGCTGTAACTCTAAATCTTGCGCCAAACCTGTACGTAACAGCATGTCAGCATTAAGGCGAGTGGTTTTAACTTTTTCGCCCGAAGCATCGTTACTTTCTTGATAACTTGCACTTGGCAAAGCTTGTTCCCAAGCCAACTTCCCTACAGGTGTAATACCCGTACTCACTCCTGCACCAGGACGATCAAACTCAAAATCTGCCGCGCTCACCTGCATGCTGATGCCTGCCGCCACGATTAACCCAACTGTTTTTAATACTGACATATTTTTATCTCTGCTCTTAGGCCAATTCTTTGCTCATTTTTGCGCCATAACGACGCAACAATTCTAAAGTCTGTTGTTCTTCTGGCAAAGCATCCGACCACTGAATTTCATCAAAATCACAATCAAACAATAAATCACTAATCGAAGATAAAATGGTTAAACCATCTTCATCTTTGCTGTTTGGATCGACTTTTTCATCCAATAAACGCTGCACTGCAGGAACACATGCTGCAGAAGCTGCATCCCACAATGGGCCGTAAATTTCTTCGGCATCCCATAAGTGCAAATTCACTTTGGCTTGAATCAATGCCTCTAAAATATCTAAATGCACTTGCAAATCTTGCTGTTTTTGCTGTTCTGTGAGTGGCTGACCTGCTTCGTATGCTTCGCAGACTTTTTCCCACCATTGAAATAAACCATCTGACCAGACTGAAATCACAGGGCCTTTTTCGGCATCCATAAAGTTAGGGTCTAAACCGTCTGCCAATAGGCGTTGCACTTGGGCAAGGTCTAATTCTTCTATTGCTTGCACCAAGACTTGTTGTTGCGCAGTTAACATGCAGAGAGCTCTCTTATTCAATGTTTAATTTAGAACTATTATGCCCAATAAAGCGACATTTGTATGAGATAAATGTCAGCAAATCGTGAATTTAGTGCATTGGCTACATGCAAACACAAAAAAGCCTCGCAAAATTTGCGAGGCTCTTGGAATCTGTCTGATCCTTATTCGTCGTCGCCACCAACATCTGTATCTACAAATTCTGGGCGAGCACCACGAGGATTTTCATTTTTCTCAAACGCATGTTCTAGGCTGCGTTTTAAACGGTCAATCGCACCGTGAATGGCTGTATCAATATTATGACCACGATGATTCACAACCACTGGTTTTAGACCTGCTGGACGTGCTTCAATCATACAACGAATATCGTCATCACCGCCTTTTTCACCATTTTCATCACTAAAATGCACTGAAAAATGGGTAATACGCTCACTGTGGCGTTGGAATTCATTATTCAGTTCTTCACGAACGTAACTAATTAATCGATCACTGTTTTGAATGTTTTTATCGGTACGGATTTCAATGTTCATGATTTCATCCTCTTGCGTTCGTTATTTCTGAATCTTGTTGTGCCAAAATCTTACACATAATTTTATATATACGTTTTGGCGTGTTTATAATGTGCTGTTTTTACAGCATAAAGTACATCTTCAACTTAGTTTGGAATCACTTCCTCCTACGTGAATGATGAACACTTTTAATTCTGCAGAACCGTGTCCCTATACCTTGAATATCGGGCCTATCTGAAAAATATGCAAGCGATATTTATAGAAAAGCAGCAAAAGAATAACCCTTTTATCACCAATTTCAGCTTAGATGTTCAATAAGCGATCAATTTGGATAGCACTACGTTGTTCAATCTATTGCCAATGAGAAACTTGATGCTTTTAAAGGGTTTAGTCACACCTGCAATATTCACCTTTACATTTTAACCATTGGTTTTAAATCGTTTAAAAAGCATTCAACCCAAAAGCTGATAGAAAACACCCCAAAATGACCCGTCAATAATCGAATTTTGCTTTATTTTTGCTAAAGAATCTGTATCCTTGAAACGCTTTTATTGGGGTCTATTTTTATGAAACTTACACATATTGCTGCGCTGTGCGCAATCTCCACTGCTGCAACTTTTACGCAAGCTGCACCGATTTGGCAAGATTCTAGCCTGACTGCTCTTTATGGTGAAAACTATAAATTAGGTACAGAAGATCGTACGACTCTTACTGCTGAATATGCAGCTAAACTCAAATATTCTGATGTGTTCTTCTTCGTTGACCAACAATGGGATGGCAATGATGATGACTCAACCTATTTTGAATTAGCGCCACGTTTAAGCTTGGGTGAAACTACAGGTCAAAACTTATCTTTTGGCCCAGTGAAAGATGTTCTCATTGCAACTACTTGGGAACATAATGCTGGACACGGTGCTAATCCTGAATTCAATAACTTTTTATACGGTATTGGTTTTGCTTTAGACATTCCATATACGCAATATGCAAATGTAAATTTCTACAAAGCAGACAACGATCTCACTAAAGATGATTATCAAATGACCATCACTTATGCTGTACCATTTAAAATTGGTTCAGAAGAGTTCTTGGCTGATGCCTTCCTAGACTGGTCTACTGCAGAAGATGACCATGCCAGCGAATTAAACTGGACTTCTCAATATAAATGGAATGTGGGCAAACACATTTCACCTAAAACCAAATTATACGTGGGTATCGAACACTCTGTTTGGAACAACAAGTTTGGTATTAAAGGCGTAGATCAAAACGATGTCAGCGCATTGGTCAAATACCATTTCTAAGCTGTATTTTTCTCTGTTCAAAAAAGCAAGACTTCGGTCTTGCTTTTTTATTGGTCATTAAAATAGTTTCCAATAAATATGCTTTGCTCATAACCATGCAACCCATTTGTACTTAGCGCAAAACTCCGCTACATTGAGTTAAATTTCAAATAAAAAGCACTGTGAAGCCCACATGCAAAAAACCGATTTCATTATTCTGCTGTTTTGTGCGATTGCTGCAATTTTGCATGGCATGAGCGGTTTTGGTTTTCCTATGCTCAGTACGGCTGCGGTGGCGATGTTATATCCACTCAGTACTGCGGTT
The DNA here is from genome assembly GCF_041464035.1 of Acinetobacter sp. AL9. Taxonomy (NCBI): domain Bacteria; kingdom Pseudomonadati; phylum Pseudomonadota; class Gammaproteobacteria; order Moraxellales; family Moraxellaceae; genus Acinetobacter; species Acinetobacter sp. AL9. Next base: position 6,293 of record NZ_JAYFSK010000077.1, read on the forward strand.
GCTTTGGTTCTGATTCCCTGTTTGCTTCTCAATATCTACATGCTGCGGGGCGATGCCACACAATCTATATTCAGCAGTTTATATGGCTACTGCAAAAAATATTGGGGTTTAATCTTCAGTGCGCTGATTGGCAGCTATTTGGGCGTCAGTTTGCTGCTCATTCTGAACGAAGGTTATTTAAAATTGGCAATGGGCGTACTGATTTTATTGTACGTGGCCGATCAATTTCGACAACGTCCTTTGCAAATTTCTGCCTCACTCAAAAATATGCTGATTTTTGGTTTGCTGGCAGGTGTGATTGGTGGTGCGACCAATGCCATGGCACCATTTCTAATGATGTATTTACTCAGCACTCAACACAGCAAAACCGATATTGTGGTGATTAGCAACTTAAACTTTATTATTTCCAAACTCATTCAATTGGCAGTTTTATATCCAGTAATTCAACAGTTTAGCCACATACAATTAAAAGTTTTAGCCCTGATTTGCATCATCTCTATGCTGATGGTGTATATCGGCAGTCTGATTCGTAAACAAATTTCCCAGACATTATTTAAGCAGATTGTATTTACGTTATTGGGTTTTATGGCACTTTACGCGATTGCTCAAGGATTATTCATCATCCAAACATCACCTGCTTTATTGATATAAATCAGACCAATAAACATAACAAATGGAAAATTATTTAGATTTTTTTTGGCTTAAATAATTATTTACACCTATAATTAAGACCAGCTTAAAAAACAGTCTATTCAGACTGCTTCGGTCGTTTGCATCGACCAATCTTCCCTCTTTTCTTTTAATTCCTTTTGACGGAGTGAACTTCTATGGAAAATAACCATATAGAAGTGCCAGCCAATATTAAGCGAAAAGAACTGATCAAGACCTGGGTGATTGTTGTAATTGCAGCCCTGCTCTCTTTCGGTTTATACAATGTCTTGCCCTATGATGAAAATGCAAATAAGGGTCTAAGTCTGTTGCTTTTTATTGGTATTTTATGGCTCACCGAAGCTGTACACATTACCATTACCGCACTTTTGGTGCCGGTGCTTGCCGTAATTTTGGGCATGCCTGTTGAAAATGCCAGCAAAGTGCTTGAGCCAATTAGCACCAGCAAGGCATTGGCGACTTTTGCCGATCCTGTTATTTTCCTGTTCTTTGGTGGTTTTGCTTTAGCAACTGCGCTGCACATTCAGAAACTGGATCGTAAAATTGCGATGTGGATTATTTCCATGTCGGGCGGTCACTTGGGGATTTCGGTTTTATCTATTTTTATCGTCACTGCTGCGTTGTCGATGTGGATTTCCAACACAGCCACGGCGGCGATGATGTTACCGTTGGCACTAGGTTTGTTATCACACCTCGATGCCACCAAAGAGCGTAAAACCTTCGTTTTCATTTTATTGGGGATTGCCTACTCTGCCAGTTTAGGTGGTTTGGGTACGTTGGTGGGTTCGCCACCAAACGCTATTGCAGCCAAAGCATTAGACTATGACTTTGCTGACTGGATGAAAATTGGTTTACCAATGATGCTGATTTTGCTACCAGCGATGTTGGTCAGCTTATATTTGGTATTGCGTCCAAATTTAAATCAAAAAATTCATTTTGAAACTGAAGTGATTCCTTGGACCAAAACCCGTGTTGCAACGATGATTTTATTCGTATGTACTGCAGTGGCGTGGATTTTTGGTAAAAAACTTAGCGAAACCTTCGGCATTAGCCAACCCGATACATGGACTGCATTAGCTGCTGCATGTTTGGTAGTCATGCTAGGTACTGCATCTTGGAAGCAAGTAGCTGAAAATACCGATTGGGGCGTGTTATTACTGTTCGGTGGTGGTTTAACCCTCAGTGCGATCTTAAAAGATTCAGGCGCATCTTTGGTATTGGGTCAAACCCTTGCCAATACCTTTGGTGATACTTCGCCATTGGTAGTGATTTTTGCGGTGACCATCTTCATTATTTTCTTAACTGAATTTACCAGTAATACAGCGTCTGCTGCGTTATTGGTTCCTGTATTTGCTGCAATTGCAGACCAAATGGGTATTCCAAAAGAAATTTTAGTGGTGATTATTGGTATTGGTGCATCGTGTGCCTTTATGTTACCTGTGGCAACGCCACCAAATGCGATTGTATTTGGTACAGGTCAAATTAAACAAAGTGAAATGATGAGTGTGGGCATGGTGTTGAACGTCATGTGCGTATTTATTATTTCATTATTTGTATATTGGTTCTTTAGTTAAGCTGTCATTAAAAAGTAAACATGTATTCTTTTCCGAATTGGTTTGATACTCTCTCCACCCATTGCTCTATTTTATCAGCTGTCATGACTTGAAAATCTCGCCAATAATATTTCATCTGCTTCCA